>JAFLTR010000004.1 GCA_022509205.1 Muribaculaceae bacterium
GTCCGGCCGTAATATGTTTTCCAGGATTGACGGTAAGTCTTCTTGTCTTACCTTGTTTGCTGCTCGGGATATCCATCACTATAACGGAAATCCCTTGTCCTGTGGCATTATTTCATTGTTCTCGTAGTCCGCTAAAAAATCCGGGGCCGCATCGACTCCGGGCGCTTTTAGCAGTGCAAAATTACTATAAACCCACCCCTCATTGCAAATATTACGACTCCAAAGAGTATTATAGTGAGCAGAAAATCACATTAACTATTTGATTAACAATAAAATCAAAATATGTTAATTTTTCTTTCATTATGTTAACAACTTGTTGAGAAGTCAATTAATACCTGTGTCCCGGGGTGCATAGTCTCCACCTATCCCGCAAACGGCCAAACTTGCAATTTGCAACTTACAATTTACAGCTCAAAAACCACCTCGCTCAACTCAAAATTCACAATCCCACTATCCTCATGAAATCGGCTTCCCGCTTAGGTTTTGAATGCTTAAGAGACCTTAAAAATGCTGATATTCAACAAGAACAATTTGGATTAGAACAAAAATTGCATTAACTTTGCAAAATATTTATGGGAATTCCAAGCAAATTTCAAGCAAAAGATTCCCGGCCAAAAGATCCTAATTTTAGCTTTAATTAGAATAAAGGCAAAATGTCGGAAATGGCCTGAAACAATCATTTTGTCGACAAAATTATAAAAGAATGCAGCAAACTGTCAACCTTAAAAATGGGACGGTTAATCCCTCGCCCATGGAATGAAAATGTTTGATCCTTTGGCAGGAAATGAATGTTTTTCCGCCGAAGGAAATTCTTGTTCCCCAAAGCCGACAGTTTCTCTTAAAACTAAAATAACGATAAGGAACTAAAAACTTATAACAAGTAAGAAACTAAAAAGAAAACAAATAAACAAAATACACTTTAACCAACAAACAGATGAACAGATTTCTAAGTTTAAGCTTGGCAGCTCTTCTGACAGCAGGTTTAGCCACCAGCTGTAAAGATGACCTGTTGAGCGGCGGCGATCTCAACGCCGGCCAAACAGAAGACAACGGCAGAACCCTTTGGATCGGTGCTGCCATCGCTCTTCCCTCAGAAGGTAGAACCCGTGCCGACAAACCCGGATCAACAACGGATGACAACGTAACCAACGACGGCAAGGACCTTACTAACTCTAACATCGACAAGGGAGAAAATGGTCAAAACGACTATGAATTCGGTTACGATTACGAAAACAACATTCGTACCATCCTCCTCGTTTTTGCTAACGGTAAGAATAAGTATGTAACCCACTCTGTAGTGAGCGGTATCTCAAAAACTCCGTCTGATCTTGTCAGCAGCGGCAGCAATATGGGTGCCCTTCAGAGCAAATATGCCGACCTCTATGTCACCGGAGAAATCAAACACGATGCTCTCGTTAAAGCATACGGCGAAGGGGGTGTACTCAGCGGTGACGACAAGATCGTCTACGTCTATGCATTCTGTAACTTCACTTCCAGGATGCTTGAACGGTTCAACAGCCTCGCAAATGTAGAGAATTATACTGATCCTGATGGCGAGTGGTATAACTGGGGTGGTCTCGTAGAGGAAGAACCCTCTCCTGCAGGTTATACTCCGCTTACCCAGAACTCCATCTGGTCAAAAAACTCTTTCCTAATGTCTAACGCTACAAAATGCGAGGTAAGCTTCCCGGATGATATAACTGAATGGGATAAATATGCCGACAAAAACTCGCCATTCCTCGTAGCTAACAAACAGAATAACGACCAGGGTGACTTTAAATGGACTCCTATCAATGTTGAGAGAGTTGCCGCCCGTCTTGACTTCAAAGATGGAAGTAAAGGTAAATATGACTGGGAAGAGAGACCGAATACATATCCTCTCTGGGTGGACATAACCGGCGATGGTTCCGTGGATCCTGCTAAAGACTACAACATTATCAGTATTCAGCTCAACCGTATGTGTTTGGTTAACATGGCTAAGAACTATTATTATCTGCGTCGTGTTTCTGATGACGGTTCTAATGAAACAGATGCTGACAATACCAACGAATGGTTTATCGGCGGAACTGAAATGTCCGATAACTATGTGGTTGACTACGATTGGAGCGCCAAACGTACGGTGGGTGGTATTAAAGCCTCAAATGAAAAAGACTACTTCAACTTCCCGCTCTATACTGATGATGTTAAGAATGCCGATGCCGGTGGAGAAACTACAGGCTATGCCTACAACCGTTTCGGCTGGTATACCGACCGTATTCAGGAAGACTTCCTTGACAAGGATCCCTCCAATGACACATGGACAAATCCTTCAACCGGCTCAGGCTACAAGATCTGGCGTTATGTGACTGAAAACACTATACCAGCCACCGCCAAGGGAGCAGATGGTTCGGACGGAACAACCGACCAACAGAAAACTGTGCAAAGTACAGGTATCGTATTCAAAGGCCGTATCGTTGCCGGACGAGATATTGAAGAAGACACTGACCATAAGTATATGTCTGAAAAAGTGAAAGATGCTATCACAGCTATAAATGTTGATGGTTTCGGTAAAGGGATAGCGAAATATGAAGATTTAGAAGACGAAGACAGAGAAAAGATACCCTATCTCTACAGCTACAACAACATCCTTTATGCAGGTCATGAAGAATTGATTGAAAGAGCCAATGCCGACGGTAACAACGGTCCGCTCCATCACGTGGCCAATGAAATCCTTGCTCACTGGGTACTCGTTGAGAAACCTGATGATTTTACAGTGACTCATACTCCCAAAAACGGCACTGTTACCAAGGTTTATATATATAAAGAAAAACCGGCATCCGGCGACGAATCCATGACTGTTGAGGCATGGGCTAAAATCAATAAAAAAGATTCGGATGGAAAAGCAGAACCCGAATACTTCCTGGTGAAAGATGAAGATGGCAAGGAAGTGCAGGAATATCGTGACTATGAAATCGATATGGACCATTTCCTCTCTCTCGCTCCTTTAAGCGACGTTGTAGTTTACCGTCCTTACAATGAGGATGAAAAAGACATCAACGGTCAGTCAATGGGTGACGGCTGGGGCTACTATTGCTACTACTTCTATTGGAACCGTCACAACGACAATGGCAAGGGAGGTCTTATGGGTCCGATGGAGTTTGCCACTGTACGTAACAACGTTTACAAACTTGCAGTTACCAACATCAACAAACTCGGTCACCCGCGTAACACCGACCATGACCCGGATCCGTTGACTCCTGAAACTCCGGATGAAGATCCGACCAACTATATTCAGGTTCAGGTTAACGTTCTGCCTTGGGTAGTTCGTGTAAACAACATCGAATTCTAAAGCATAGGATCATACTTACGCGATTAATCGCGTGAAATAACCGGCAAGGGGTTTGCGCCCCCGGCCGGTACAATAAAAAATAAAATCAAAAATGATTCTGAAATCTAAAAATATCCTATCCTCTCTGCTCATTGCAGGAGCAGGCCTCTCTCTGGCCTCATGCGATTCACTGGTGTTTGATGAGGCCGACAACTGTGTGCAGGGTGTGGCTATCCGTTTCATTTATGAATACCACATGGAGCGCGGAGCTAACGCTTTCCCCGCAAATGTAGACTGTATCAGTCTCTTCATTTTCGACCCGCAGGGAAATTATCTCGACCATATCTATGAAACTTCCGACATCATCAGCAATGAGAACTACAGGATGAATCTCCCGCTGAAAGAGGGCAGCTATCATATAGTGGCCTACGGAGGTCTCGTATGCGACAACCCATCGTTCAATATCAATCATGACTGGGCGTTTGGCACAAAGACTATCTCCCATAAGGATGATATTGAGGTGAGCCTCCCGCTCAACGAGCAGAATCAGAGCGCCTCGCTTCTTCATGATATCGAGAAACGCACGGGCGGACTTTTCTACGGCACACTCGATGTGACCATCACCAAGGAGGATGTGCAGCACACATATCGTGAGGTTACCCTCCCGATGATGAAAGACACCAACAATATACAGGTGATACTCCAGGAGGTGGCTACACCCAGTGAAATCGACTACAACGATTATGATTTCACGATCATAGACGATAATTTCAAACTTGACGGCTACAACAATCCGATCAGCACCGTCACCGACGACTATCAGCCCGTTTATCGTCCCTATCATTCGGAAAACCGAATAATGGGTTACACCGAATATCAGAACCGCCAGGGCGCCCTCAACACTGAGGATGAGGATAAACCCGTGCAAGTGGGATGCGTGGAATTCTCGACATCACGGCTCCTCGACAAGAACGCCGGCAATGCTCGACTGGTGATTAAAGCCAACACAAAGACCAAGGCGGGCGACGAAGAGGGAAGCACAATTATCGATATCCCCCTCATCACTTATCTTGAGGCTGTGAGAGGTTTCGGCACAACATGGATCAAGGACGACCAGGAATTCCTCGACCGTCAGAGCAACTGGACCCTGATGTTCTTCCTGCAGAACGGCCGATGGATACAGGCCCGCATATCTGTGAACGCATGGACTGTGCGCCTCAACAATGCCGAATTATAAAATTTCTAAGACAATCTCCGAGAGGAGTTGAAAATCAAAAACTAAAAACTGAGAGTAACAGTATGCTTTTGCATAAATATAAAATACACATCCTTTCCTTGCTACTTCTGCCCTTTATGGGCTCCTGTATCAACGAATCCTTTGATGACTGTAATTTAGGAGGATATGATTCAGAGTTGCCCGAAGGGAATTTTATAATTTCCTTTGACATCAAGCTTCCGGAAACTTATGCGTTGGAAGACTCCGATGTGAGTTTCGAAAATGGAAGTCATAACGAGCATCAAGTAAACGAGCATGCAATGTATGCAATTTTTTTCGATGCCAATGATAATCTTGTCAATATAGTCGATGTGTTGACTAAACATTATGATAAAGATGATGAAAATAAAGATATCGAGCATGTTGTGCCTGACAAGGTTGAGGGAAGATATTACGCAACGTATAAGGTAAAACGTAACAAGATCAAACCCGCAAGTGTAGTAGTGGTTATTAATGTTTCTTCCGATGTCAAGAAAAAACTTGACAATTTGTATGGCAAGAACGCACCACTGAGCGAGGTAATGAATATTATTTGGGAAGACAAGAATGATCCAAGAAAGATCGGTCATGACGGGAATTACCAATATTTCACTATGTCGAACTCTGTCTATGCTAATGGTCAGGGTAAACTCGTGGGAGCTGTAAAACTTAACAGCAATCCTGAAGAAGGTCATTTTGTACCGGAAGAGGATCTGGTTGATAAAAATGTGGAACCCTATAGTTCATGGACCGGCACTCCCTTTGAGTCCCGAATCTTGGTCATACCGGTTGAAAGAATGGTTGCCAAATTCTCTTTCGGCGTCAATACAAAAGCTGATGACTACGACGAAGAGAATATGATTTTCACTCCTGACAATAACTCTCTGATGGTGTTTGACGACATAGACAACGATGGAAATTTCACCTATAAAAACTATAATTACAAGGTAAAATTAATAGGATGGGGAGTAAATGCCTTGGAAACCGAAAGCTATCTGATAAAATCGCTTGCCGAGAACACGAAATATTTCGATAATTGGACGGATACGGAAAAATGGCGTTCCTATTGGGCCCATGACCCTCATTATCGCTATTCAGGAGAGTATCCTCGTCAGTTCCGTAAGGCACTTGATAACCCTTCTCTGAGTTTTTACCAGAAAGATATCCATTTGAAAGAGGGGAAAGAGACAAATGTGCTCCATAATTATTCTTACAATGACCTAAGCAATAGTTTCGATGGAGTGCTTTATTCTCCGGAAAATACCTACGATATAGTATACGATTATCCCGTATGGCTGGGTAGGTATTCCGACGACCTGCATTTTCATGTAGGCACACATATAATTCTTTCTGCGGAACTCCTCACCAACTTTGAAGGTAATGAATATAAGTCAGGCCATGTATTTCACGACCGTAACGGTATATGGTATAAAAATGAGGAAGATCTCTTCAAAGCCATGATCCAGATCTTGCATAATGAGTTTAAATCCCAGGCGGAACTTCATTTTTATTATAAGGATTGGGGGCATGATAAGATTAAATACTTAAAGCCGCGTGAAAATGATAATGGGGAAGTTGAAAAAGATAATTCCGGAAACTTTATCTTAGTGGAAGGTTTCGAATCCAATGGAGAGGAAGTGGTGGTAGATACTCACAACCATGACTGGTTTTTCTACTACAAAGACACTAAAATTACGTTTGAAAATTATACCGAGGTTTATAAGCAGATTAAACAGGATGATGCAACTGTAACTAATGCTCTTGACAAAGCAGACAACGATTGCTATACAACTGCAAAATCTTACATAACACATAGCGACGGTCAGAGAATCCTTTGGTTTAACAACATTTCTATCCGAAATGATCAGGGTGAGACTTTGAAGCGTTGTAAGGTATTGGGAACCGACGACCGAGGAAATGTAATCCGGTATCCTATAGGAGAGCTCGACCACAACCATATCAAATCCTTGCTTTATGAATGGCTCGGAGTAGTGGATCACTTTAATAATGGGAAGATGTATTATGCAGCTCCCGTGATGAATGTGCCCGGAAATTACGGAGTGGTAAGAAACGCCTGGTATAAATTTACACTTTCAGACATAAACAGTTTGGGCACATCTGTGGACGATCCCGATGAAGCCATTGTGCCTAATAGTGTAACCAAAGAAAACCAATTGAACTTCGACGTAAACAGAATAGGCTGGCATGTCTTTAATATAGATGTACCAAACTTATAACGGGACATTACTAAGCCTAATTAAGATATACCAATAGAAATGAAATCAGGAATCAAATATTTATTATTGATTTGTATTGCCATCATGTTTTCATTGTCTTCTTGTGTGGATGATGAAATGATTAATTCCGATGAGGAAATAAGTGGCGATATGACAGTCGCACCTGGACAATATGCTCTTTCCTTTGCAGTCACTCTCGATGACCTGGGAGGTGATGATGTGACTTTTAATCCAATGAAGGAGATAGAAAACTACATTGACCTTGAGAAAGTGAGAGTGTTATTTTTCGATGATCAGGAAAGATTTCTTTTTGAATCAAAAAGCCGTTGGGTGAAACAAAAAAACAACGAAGTGAATGCTTCTGTCTGGTATGTTTCAGTGCCCTTTTATTCTTATGGAAACGATAATGACGATGATTGGGATTTCGAATCTATCCGAAATCACATGAAAAGCAAACCGTTTAAGATTGCTTTGTTAGTGAATCGTCCGCAATATGAATATGCATCGGAAAACGGAAGTGTTTCTACCGGTGTTGTGGGAGGTGTGTTCGGTTGGTTTGACAATAGCGCTCCTCATTGGCTGAAACGTAACTCTGTATTTGGAGCTCCCTCCACCGACAGCATCAGATATATTATCGACTTACACCACTGCCAGTATGACGCCGTCTACGCAAATAAAGGATTCACGTCTTCCACTTACCCAAAAGGAGGAGGAAGGGAGGCATTCTATAATTTTGTGGCAGATGGCAGAGGAGGTGCAATAGATGCTAACGGTGCCAATACGCACATGGGTTCTTTCACAAGCTGGGTTAACTGGGAAGGAGAGATCAATCCAACAACAGGAGAACCATTTAAAGAAAATGCTGATAAAAAAAATTACGAAAATGTTGACGGCACCTTATATAGAAAGATGCGCCATCCCGACAAGGACCGTCCTATCCCAATGTATGGTGTTCAAAATTTTCAAGCCCTTGAAGATTGGGAAGATGGAACAACTTATGAACTTAACCGCTCTACCGATAAGCCCATTTCGCTATTAAGGAGCTGTGTTAAAGTAGAAGTAGTGGTGCCCAAAAGTAAAGGTGAATTCGAATTCTTCGCAATTTTCTATCCCAATATTTATTCCCGATGCGAACCCATGAATGTATGGACTCCTACCAATGAGATATGGTTTAGAAATGGAGAGCCGGATTCCGGTAGACCCGACGGAGGTCATATTTGTGAATCAGATGCCATTTTAAAATATGGCCCCGTCAGCAGAACATCCGATCCGTATGATGGCGATGGAAAGACTTATACGGATGCCACAAAACTTCTGAACTATCAAAGAAGGATAAGTTGGTTTTACGGTGCTTGGAAAGACAAAGAGCTCAAAGAGGGTGAAAAACGTTGGGTGTTTAGCTCCTTAGGGACTAATTTCGGTCAAGATGCACCGGAATATACTGATTATCCAAACATTTTTAACCCCATGATTCAGAGAAACACCGCTATTTCTTACGCTCTTAAGGATAATGACACATGGGAAAATGGGGTAAATCGCCATGCCATCATATATATAGGAGAAAGAAACGTCAATGACCCTTCCGACCTTGCTCTTCTGGGAGGGAAAAACGGCAGTTGTACAAACTCTCCTTTGATGGTTCTCGTTTTTAAACTTAAAAACGATCCTCTCCTTTATACCCTCCCTGTCACCGATTATAAACATACCCAAGGGAACGAAATTAAGCTTCAAAATAATACCTCTTTTGCTTCGGACAAGAGTATTCAAGAAAAAATGAAGGCAGTTATCGACCCTTATTCCAAAAAAATCATGGGTATGGGCTATAATAATTCCAACCGTGACTATATGCCTTATCCCCTTATACGTAATCATGTCTACAGATTGTATCTACAAGGTACTACCAAGGGAGCTGAAGATAGCTGGAACGTCTATTCAGAGGTGAAAGCATCAAAATCGATTTATTTCCCTAAGGCTTTGAAACCGAGGTATAATAGTGATGATTTAGAAAAAGTGGAAGCAGCTAAATTGGACACTTCATCGGTAAGATAAATCTCACACGGGTCGTTTACCACACTGATGGCATGCACATACGACCCGTGTGAATCTATGAAATAGCAATAAATTTTTATTTGAAAACAATTGAAACAAAATATGAAGAAAATATTGCTTTTATGTGTTTTGATGCTTGGGGCTTTCTTTGCAAAGGCTCAGACTGTAGGCATCAAATCCAATCTCCTTTATGATGCTACTGCGAGTCCCAACCTGGGTATCGAATTCGGGCTCGCCCCCAAATGGAGTCTCGATATCTCGGGCAACCTCAACGCCTGGGCAATCGACGGCAGAAGATGGAAACACTGGTTCGTGCAACCCGAGGCTCGCTACTGGTTTTGCGACCGTTTCGCCGGTCATTTCATAGCCC
Source organism: Muribaculaceae bacterium (assembly GCA_022509205.1). Lineage (GTDB taxonomy): Bacteria > Bacteroidota > Bacteroidia > Bacteroidales > Muribaculaceae > Lepagella. The sequence goes on from JAFLTR010000004.1 coordinate 9,219, forward strand.
TGCATGCCATAGGAGGCAAATACAATTTCGGCAATCTCCCCCACGGATTCATGTTCCTGGGTTCAAACTTCAAGAATCTTGCCGACCATAGATACCAGGGATGGGGAGCCGGCGGTGGTTTCGCCTACGGCTATGCCTGGGTGCTCGGCAAACATTGGAACCTTGAGGCCGAAATCGGGGTCGGAGCCATATTCACAAAATTCGACGAGTTCGACTGTGAAAAATGTTCAAGCAAGGTGGGTGAGGGTCATCATGTATATTACGGACCCACAAAACTCGCGCTTAATATCGAATACATTTTCTAAAAAAGCATCGTCACTATGAAACTTAATATCTTCAACAAACTTCTATTATCCGGTCTGTTTGCCGGAGCTTTCATGAGTGCCGGTGCAACACAGCTTGCAAGCGGCACTATCTCGTCCCTTCCTGTGGAAAAGGCTTCTCTCACACGCAATGGCGACACTATGACCGTAGCCATGGATCTATGTCTCGACAGCTACAGACTAAAAGGGAAGAAAGCTGTCTTGTTCACACCCTATATCGTAAACGGGAACGACTCAGTGGAACTCACCCCGATAGGTGTCTACACCCGCGGACGGTGGTATTATTATCAGCGCAAGGAGCACCTGCTTGGAGGTCCCAACGCAATCTCCTACAGATATTCAAAACATCTGGACAACCTCAGCTATGAGGAGACCGTGCCCTATCGTATATGGATGGACGGTTCACATGTGGCTATCAAGAGCGAAACCTATACATGCGCCAACTGTCTGGCCGCCGAGGAGATATTGAATCTCGACGCAAGATACAAGGAGTTTCATCCTGTGGTGGTGTATCAACCCGTGGAAGAGGTGCTCGCTTCCGTCGACGTGGTGAAAACCCGGGAGCTCTCCGGAAGGGCTTTTGTGGATTTCCCGGTAAACCAGACCATAATATATCCCGACTATAGGAACAACACAGTGGAACTGGCAAAAATCATCGCTACGATCGATTCAGTGAAAAATGACAAGGATGTGACCGTAAATTCAATATCTATCAAAGGTTTCGCATCTCCGGAAGGTTCCTACCAGAACAATATCCGCCTCGCAAAAGGCAGGACGGAAGCTTTGAAGACCTATGTGCAGCAGCTTTATAAATTCCCGGAAGGATTCATAAAGACTTCCTACGAGCCGGAAGACTGGGAAGGCCTGCGCGACTGGGTGGTGAATTCAAATATCGACAACAAAGCCGGTATTCTTGCTATCATCGACTCCAACCTCGAGCCGGATCCCAAGAACACCAAGATACAGACCACCTACCCCGTGCAGTATAAATTCCTGCTCGCAAACGTTTATCCGGCCCTGCGTCACTCCGACTATGTGATAGAATACACTATCCGTCAGTTCACTGAAGTGGCCGACATCGAGGCTCTTATCCATACTCAGCCGCAAAAACTCACTTTCAAGGAGATGATGAAACTGGCCGACAAATATGAACAAGGCTCGGATGAATACAACGATGTGTTTGAAGTGGCCGTCAGGATGTATCCCGATGAACCCATTGCCAACCTTAATGTGGCAAATGCGGCATTAAACCGTGGCGATTTGGTGACAGCCGGACGTTATCTCCCGAAAGCCGGCGACTCCGCAGAGGCTCAGCTCGCCCGAGGAAACTATGCTTTCCTACAGGGCAACTATGACGAGGCCGGCGAATACTACAGGCAGGCTGCAGAAACTCTTCCTCAAGCTCAGATCCTGTATCAAGAATTTATAGAAGCCGGATACTGATAACCGGCTGCGACAGTCAGATAAAAAGGGGCGGTGTGTCAAAATGTTGATTTTTGACACACCCTCTTTTTATGTAAATTTGCACCCGTAAGATAAAGATGCGATGCTGGCGAATGTGATATATCTGTTGTTGGTCCTGGCAGTCGCTCTGGTCTCCTTGGCCGGAGGTTTCCGCCATGGCATCACTCGTCAGTTAGCCTCGCTGCTCGGTTTCGCATTCGGAGCAGTGGCCGCAAGGGTGCTTACACCGGAATTCGTGGGCTCTTTCCAATGGGCCGGCCGGCTCAGCCAGGCAGAGGAGTTCAAGGATCTTACTACCGATCTACTCTGTGCAGCAACGATCTATTTTGTGGTCTACTGGCTCTTCTCCCTCCTCTCCCCTATCTTTAGATGGGCAATGGCTGCTATCGAAACGGGAATCTTCAACCGTCTGCTCGGCGCCTTCTTCTCGATGGTGAAGAATCTTCTATGGTTGTCAATCTGCCTCAATATTCTGCTATGCCTTCAGACGGAGAGCGGTCTTATCAGATATGAGAAGGCCAACGACGGCAATCCTGTGGCGGCCGTGATGGCCATGACTCCGGCCATTCTGGGGTGTTACGGCGCCGAAGACTTCGCACATTTCCATCAACTGCGCGAGGCAAAAAAGATCAGTTGCCGCGACCCTCTGCCCTGCCGGAACATTCCGGGCAAGAGAAATGTTATAATAGAAGAATATACCCTCCTGGGATAAGGGAGGGCGAAGAAATCCAAAATAAAAATCATCGAGATAAAATATCGGGAAATGTTAAAGATACGCGACCTCAAGGCCGGAATCGACGGCAAAGAGATATTGAAAGGGATCAACCTCGAGGTGAATGCAGGCGAGGTGCACGCCATAATGGGTCCGAACGGTTCGGGAAAATCAACTCTCTCAATGGTGCTGGCCGGAAATCCGGCATACGAAGTAAAGGGGGGAAGTGTGGAATTTTTAGGTAAGGAACTCCTTGACCTGCCCCCTGAGATCCGAAGCCATGAGGGAATCTTCCTCGGGTTCCAGTATCCTGTAGAGATTCCCGGAGTCTCAATGGTCAATTTCATGCGGGCCGCCATCAATGCAAAACGCAAATATTTCGGCCAACCCCCGATGAGCGCATCAGATTTCCTGAAGATGATGAGGGAGAAACGTTCGGTGGTGGAACTCGACAACACCCTTGCCTCCCGCTCGGTCAACGAAGGTTTCTCCGGCGGCGAAAAGAAGCGTAACGAGATTTTCCAGATGGCTGTGTTGGAACCGAAACTGGCTATCCTCGATGAAACCGATTCGGGTCTGGACATCGATGCCCTGAGGATTGTGGCCAACGGTGTCAACAAACTGAAATCTTCCAACAATGCCACTATCGTAATTACCCACTATCAGCGTCTGCTCGACTATATCAAGCCGGATTTCGTGCATATCCTATATAAAGGCCGCATCGTGATGACAGGCGGACCGGAACTTGCCCTCGAACTCGAGGAGAAAGGCTACGACTGGATAAAGGGAGAGGATGTGTAGGGACGCTGCGTGAGGCGTAGCAAACGATAAGATTTATCATTATGAATTCTCTGACGCAATATATCGATTTATACAAAGCACAACAGCAGCTCGTGGAAAACGGCAGTTGCGAGGTGATGAACAGTCACCGGGCTGAAGCACTGCAGATGCTTGAAAGCGGCCCCGGTCTCCCTCCCAAAGGAGCCGAAAACTATGAAACTATCGACCTCGAAAAGTTGCTGGCTCCCGATTTCGGGATTAACCTTGCCCGAGTGGATATCGATGTGAATGCTTCCGCGCCGTTCCGTTGCGGAGTGCCAAACATGACCTCGGCCCTCTTTTTCTTCCGCAACGACCTATATGCCGAAGCCATGAATGCCCGCGCATCCCTGCCCGAAGGGATATATGTGGGTTCGCTGAGTAGATTCTGTGAAGAATATCCAATAGCCGCCGCTAAATATTATGGCCGGATAGCCGACATACGTAATCCTTTGGTTGCCCTTAACACTCTGCTCGTTCAGGATGGTATCGTGGTATGGGTCAAAGAGGGTGTGAAAGTAGAGAAACCGATACAGATTGTCGGGATACTTGAAAACGGGATGCCCCTAATGGCTCTGAGACGTCTGCTTGTAATCGCTGAAAAGGATTCGGAGATAAAGCTGCTGGTGTGCGACCATACGCAGACCGACAGTGTGGAATTCCTGAATCTTGTCACCACCGAGGTTTCTGCCGATGACAATGCTTCGGTGGAGATAATAGAGATGGAGGAATCCTCCGAGAAGACTGTTAGATTATCATCGGCCTATGTGCGTCAGGGACATTCCAGCCATGTGTCGGTGGTGGGAATCACCCTCTACAACGGAGTGACGCGAAATGAATACTATTGCGGATTCAAGGGAGAGAATGCCCGCCTGCATCTTGCCGGAATGGCCATAGAGGACAAGCAGAGACAGGTGGACACATATTCGGTGGTCGAACATACGATGCCCGGATGTTATACGGAGGAACTATTCAAATATGTGGCCGACGACAACGCGGTGGCCAATTTCTCGGGACTGATACGGGTGATGAAAGGAGCCTCCAAAACGGAGGCTTACCAGAACAACCGCAATATAATAGGCAGCGACGGCGCACGAGTCTATTCAAAACCTACGCTGGAGATTTATGACGATGACGTGAAGTGTAGCCACGGCAGCGCGACCGGGCAGCTTGATGAGAAACAAATATTCTATATGCGCACCCGAGGTCTCTCAGAGCAGGAGGCGCGTTTCCTATTGAAACAAGCCTTTATGGCCGACGTGATAGATTCGATATCGCTCCACGACTTCAAACTCCGGCTCCATACACTTGTGGAACGACGCTTTGCCGGAGACAAAAGAAACTGCTCCTCCTGTCATAATTCTTGCATCACAAATGATTGACCCCGAAATAATCCGCAAAGATTTTCCAATCCTGCAGCGTTCAGTGGCCGGAAAGCCTCTGGTGTATCTCGACAATACAGCAACTTCTCAGGCCCCTATGTCGGTGGTGAGGGAAATTGAGCGTATCTACACAACATCGCGGGCAAACGTACATCGTGGCGTGCATACTCTTTCCCAGGAGATGACACGGCTCCAGGAGGAATGTCGTGAAAAAGTAAGGAAATTTGTGAATGCTGCCTCCATCGAAGAAATCATCTTTACACGAGGAACCACGGAAGCTATAAATCTTGTGGCTTATTCTTTCGGAGATTTCCTGAATCCCGGAGATGAGATTATTCTAACTGTAATGGAACACCATGCCAACATTGTGCCCTGGCAACTTCTGCGCGACCGAAAGGGCGTGGTGTTGAAAATCGTCGACATCCGGGAAAACGGTGAATTGGATATTGACCAATACAGGAGTCTTTTTACAGACCGCACGCGACTCGCTTCTTTCTGTCATGTCAGCAATGTGCTGGGCACAGTCAATCCTGTGAAAGAGATGATAGATTTTGCAAATAGCAAAGGAGTAGCCACACTTATAGACGGAGCCCAGGCCGCGCCCCACCTCTCTATCGACGTGCAGAATTTAGGTTGCGACTTCTATGCCTTTTCAGCCCATAAGATGTATGGACCTTCCGGCGTGGGCGTGCTTTACGGCAGAAAAGAAATGCTTGAAAAGATGTCGCCGTGGCAAGGTGGAGGAGAGATGATTTCAGTGGTGACTTTCGACCATACCACCTATGCCGACCTTCCTTTCAAATTTGAGGCCGGCACTCCGGATTACATCGGTATCGCGGCATTCTCCAAGGCTTTGGAATTTATCGACTCTATCGGGCTAAAAGAGATGGAAAGCCATGAAATGAAATTGTGTCGTCATGCCGAAGAGGGCCTGAGAGCCATTCCCGGCATCCGCATTTATGGAGAAGCTCCCGAGAAAGGTCCTGTCTTATCTTTCATTCTGGAGGGTGTGCATCCCTATGATCTGGGAATGCTTCTCGACAAACAGGGAGTGGAAGTGCGCACCGGCCATCATTGTGCCATGCCCCTGATGGAACGTCTCGGCATACCGGGCACAGTCAGGGCTTCATTCGCTGTCTACAACACCATGGAAGAGGCCGACGCATTAATAGAAGCTACGAAACGAGCCGTAGCGATCCTCTCTTAAAATTCAAATTGTTATCTTCCGCCGGAGTTTCCTTTTTATTTCCCCGATTTGCGAATGTATTTGTGGGGCTTCTCAGCCTCAATTTCTTCAGCGAACTTATTTGGGAACTCAAATTTCACCCTGGGGCGGCTCATCGCCCAGATCACAAGGGCGCAACCCAACAGGACAAATGGTATACTTAATAATTGCCCCTGGTTTATACCATAGTTTTCTATCATCTGAAGTTCCCAGTCTACCTGCACATTCTTGATATATTCAATGAAAAACCTCGGGAGGAAAATTCCGATGAAGAAGACTCCGGTGATGAGATAAGGTCTCTCCTCTGCATTCTTTTTCCAATACATCCACATCAAGAGAGCAAAAAGTATGAAATAGCATGTAGCCTCATAGATCTGGGTTGGATGTTTCGGCACAGACTCACCGTTTCTCTGGAACACAAAGCCCCAGGGAAGATCGGTTTCGCCTCCGTAAATCTCGCTGTTCATAAGATTTCCCAGACGAATCAGACCACCCACCAAGGCTATGGCTATCACAAGCTTGTCGAAAGTCCAGGAAGCCGGTTTCTTTGTCACAAACCAGGAAAAAAGAAAGACCGCTATGATAATGGCAATCGTGCCTCCATGGGAAGCGAGACCACCGTTCCAAACTTTAGGGATTTCTGAAAGATGTTGGGAATAATACCCCCATTCATAGAAGAAGACATGGCCGAGACGCGCCCCGATGATAGTGGCCACCACCACGTAGGCAAGAAGTATGCCGAGCCATTTTTCCGGCGCCCCTTCATGCTTGAACATCCGGGCCACGATATTATAACCGATTATAAACCCAACGGCAAAAGCGAGGCCATACCATCTCACGGAGAAAGTGCCCCAGGAAAAAATTTCAGGACTGGCGTTCCAACTTATAAATTCAAGCATCATATCAATTGGAGCAGATGAAGTTCATCGATCACTTCTCTGCCTGACAGAGAACGTTTGAGGGAAATAATCCTTGCAAATTCATCGATAGCCGGATGCACCCGGGGATTCCTGAAAACTCTCAGAGCCCGGCTAAGGGCATGGTTATAGAGGGTTTCCACTTCGTCGCTTTCCAGTTCGCAGGTCTCTTTCCCTTCCTCTTCCACGATGTCATAGATCTCTTTCATGACTTCCGCAGGGGCATCCTCCTTGAGCCTCACAATCGAACGGGCGAGTATGTTTCCGACCACCATCGACGTGGTGAGATGGAAATTTGCCACAAGGTTGTCCCAGGTAGATTTAGGAGATATGGATGGACTTCCGGAGAAATAGTAGGCATGGGAGAATTCCACCATGGGTCCATCTGTATCGATTGTGACAGTGGCCACACGGTCGATAGCGTCAATATTGGCGAGGGCTACCATCATCCCGGCCAGACCATACGCCCGGTCGTCTTCATTGAGATAGGATAGGGAAAATTTATGCTGGCTCATGTCAAAATGTTATGAGATCTACGGATTAAAAGATTTATTCCCTCGGGAATCTAAGATTAAAAGGCCGGGACTGTCGGAGCCACCGGCCTTTTAGGGGATTTATTTTTGTAGTCCATAGCAGAGTCGAACTGCTCTTTAGAGAATGAAAATCTCTCGTCCTAACCGATAGACGAATGGACCATTTATAGAGAGAGCATTCCTGCTGACCTCTCTTTTAGAATTATGCGAGCTTATTGATGTAGTGTTCCAGACCGCTGCAGAGGTTGGCAGCTTTGTTCTTGGAGATGATATTCTTTCTGCCGAGTCTCTGAAGCAAGGCGCTCACCTTGTTGTAGGCTTCCTGAGCTTCCTTCTTATCGGTCATTTTGCGGATTTTCCTTACAGCGTTGCGGGCGGTTTTTGCCCAATAACGGTTCTCCAGTCTCCTTTTTTCAGCCTGGCGGATTCTTTTGAGAGATGATTTATGGTTTGCCATCTTCTATTTAATGTCTTTTAAAATCTTTGTTATTTTTCCGGACAATCGATGTTAGACCGGGTTGGTAGCCCATAGCAGAGTCGAACTGCTCTTTAGAGAATGAAAATCTCTCGTCCTAACCGATAGACGAATGGGCCATACGCTGCTTTTGCGGTGCAAAGTTAATTTTATTTCATTAATTTTCCAAATTTAACACTTAAAAAGATAAAAAAGAATTTTTCTTCAAGATAATTATACATTTATATAGGCATTGGAAACATCTTTTCAGTATATTTGCAGATACCAAACCGACCCGGCTTCATCACTTACAAACGATGGCGGAATTATCGGATTTTTTAGATTTTATCGGAGATAAACCTTTATAATAAAATACAAAATGACACTTTTTGAAAGACTCACAAAGAAAGCTCAGGAGCATCCCCAGAAGCTTGTGCTCCCCGAATCGCTGGAACCGCGCACATTGCAGGCAGCTGAGGAGATAATCAACAAGAAAGCCGCCCACATCATCTTCATTGGTAAGAAAGATGAAATTCTCGGCAAGGCTGCAGAATTAGGCCTCATGCATATCGGCGAGGCTGATTTTATCGACTGCGATGATGCCAAGGCCACGGAAAAATATGCCGAACTCTTTGCGGAATTAAGAAAAAGCAAAGGAGTGACCCTTCAGGATGCCCGCTACACTGTGAAGAATCCTCTCTATCTGGGATGCCTTCTGATCAAGGCCGGAGAGGCCGACGCAATGGTGGCCGGAGCCCTAAGCCCGACATCAAGCGTATTGAGAGCCGCTTTCCAGGTGCTTAAGACGAAGCCCGGCATTTCTGTAGTAAGCGGTGCCTTCATTATGCTTCTGCCGGAACACGTTAACTTCGGTGAAAACCACATGCTCGTATTTGCCGACTGTGCCGTTATCCCCGACCCGACAGCCGAAGAACTTGCCCAGATCGCCATCGCTACAGCCAAGACCACTAAGGATATAGCAGGTCTGGATCCAGTCGTTGCCCTCCTCAGTTTCTCCACCAAAGGCAGCGCAAGCCACGCAAAGGTAGACAAGGTGAAAGAGGCGTTGGAAATCGCCCATAAGTTAGATCCGACCCTTAAGCTCGACGGCGAATTGCAGAGCGACGCCGCTATCGTGCCGATGGTGGGACGTCTGAAAGCTCCCGAGAGCGAAGTGGCCGGACATGCCAATACCCTGATATTCCCGTCGCTCGAAACCGGAAACATCGCTTATAAACTTGTGCAGAGACTTGCCGGTGCAGGTGCCGTCGGCCCGATCCTCCAAGGTCTCGCCGCTCCGGTGAACGACCTTTCACGCGGTGCCACTGTAGAGGATATCGTCAACACAATCATCGTGACCTGCAACCAGGCGATCGGTGATAAGGGACTCTAAGAGCGCTGCGAGAAGTGTGGAAATTGGAACTGTAAATTGGAAATTTTAATTTTTAGCTTTTAAAAATCCCGTATGAAAATATTGGTATTGAACTGCGGTTCCAGCAGTGTGAAATATAAACTCATCGATTCCGAAAGCAAGAAAGTTCTTGCCGAGGGAGGAGTGGAGAAAATCGGTCTGCCTGACTCATTTCTGAAATTCAAGAAACCTGACGGCGAAAAAGAAATAATCGAGACTCCGATGCCGACAGCCAAAGAGGCTGTCAAGAATATCCTTGACTTGCTCACCGACAAGAAGAATGGCGTGGTGAAAAGTCTTGACGAAATAGAGGCCGTAGGCCACAGGGTGGTTCACGGAATGGAAGATTTCGCCGAATCAGTGCTTATCACTCCTGAGGTTATCAAGAAAGTTAAAGAGGCTTACAGTGTGGCTCCGCTTCATAATCCGGCCAATGTCACAGGTATCGAAGCTGTGGAGGCTCTGATCCCGAATGTACCTCAGGTAGCAGTTTTCGACACTGCTTTCCATCAGACTATGCCTCCCAAGGCTTTCATGTATGCCCTCCCCTATGAGCTTTACAAGAAATATGGTGTGCGCCGCTACGGCTTCCATGGCACAAGCCATCGCTATGTGTCGAAACGCGCCTGCGAATTCCTTGGGATCCCATACGAGAAACAACGCATCATCACCTGCCATATCGGTAACGGCGGAAGTATCACTGCGATTCGCGACGGCGTGAGCGTTGACACTTCCATGGGTCTGACTCCGACCGAGGGTCTGATGATGGGCACCCGTTCGGGCGACGTCGATCCCGGCGCTCTCATCTATCTCATGGAACGTGAAAACCTTGACGCAGCCGGCCTGAGTAAACTTGTCAATAAGCAGAGCGGTATGCTGGGTGTTTCCGGAAAATCAAGCGACATGCGCGACATCGAAGCAGCAATCCTTGCAGGCGACGATAGAGCCAAGCTTGGTCTGGAGATGTATGAATATCGCATCATCAAATATATCGGTGCATATACCGCAGTGCTCGGCGGCGTTGATGTGATCGTCTTCACAGGTGGCGTGGGCGAGAATCAGTTAAGCACACGCGAAGCCATCTGCAAGCAGTTTGCATATCTGGGAGTAACCTTCAATGCCGAGGCAAATAAGGTGAGAGGCGAAGAGGTTGAGATCTCAGGCAAAGACTCAAAAGTGCGCGTCGTGGTAATTCCCACCGATGAAGAGCTCATGATCGCACAAGACACTGCCGCTATCGTAGGCAAAAAATAACATAACACACACAAAGCCCCCGGAAAATGAATCCGGGGGCTTTCTTTGTATATATACATTCAATTTTTACCTTACGATGACCTTAACTGACTCTTCACGGCATTTCACGATGTAAAGACCGGGAGAAACAGAAAGACTACCATTACTTTCAATACCTCCGATCTTTCTGCCGTCGAGAGAATAAACCAAAGCGGAGCCCGGAGCATTATCAACTATAATCTCGCCGTAACCACCCCTGACTTTCAGACCGAAAGTATCTGCAGCTATACCTTCGATACCGGCGGCCGAAAGATCGGCGCTTCCGATCACTACATAACAGTTGGCCGGAACTGTAACGGAATTGGTAGTGGCATCAAAACTGCTGTTGGCACCATAGGACTGGCTCAAAATCTGATATGCAGAGTTATCCTTATGGAGGAAATTGATGCTTGACACTGTGATCTGTCCAGTGATGTTTGGATTGATCACCGTGTAAATCTCCATACCGTTGTAGACCGAGCTGAGAATCCTTCCGCTCGCCCAGTTGGTCGAGTTGCAATAGATCGAGAAGTTGGCCTCTTGCCAGAACATTTTGGGATATTTCATCCTTACATCGATCATTTCGCAATAATTTTCATAAAGCCCCAGATGATTCGGCTCGGTGAGAAGATTCCAGTTCACAATTTTGGGATCCGTGTCGTTGCCTCCGGTATTATTCTTGGTGTTCTGAGCGTTACCCATCTCAGAGAATTGCCAGATCATGTGGGCACCTGGGGTCATCAGCATCTGAGCAGCCGCCGACCCGAGTCGCTGCATACTCACCACTACATTTCCTTTCACGCCGTTGGCACCGCCTTGATCCTGCCTGTAAGCCAAACGCTGCTCATCGTGGCTTTCAAGATAAGAGACAGTGGAACCCCATGTGCGGCTGTTCTGAGGAGCATAAAGAATATTCATGTTGCTGCCTGAGGAGATTCCCATGGCAAACTGAGCCGCCTGATAGTTGACATTTGCCCAATTAATCTCACCGTCGGCCGCCATTTCATTCTCCTCTTGGGGGAGAGCCAGATTCTCATTTATACAATAAGCACCCGGCTTTATACTCTGGATGATGCCATTGAGATATTTCATCTCTGCCACACGGCTTGCATTATATCGGTTTGTGGCGTCGTCGCCGTTGTTAGCGTATGACTGGTTGGTGCCGAGACCCTTCACAAGATCGAACCGGAAACCGTCGAAATGATATTCCTTAAGCCAGTATTCCAGAACATCGGCCCATTGAATCTGCACAAGAGGATAGCCCTGATTCCAGTCGTTGAGCACACTGTAGGCATGCGGAGCAGTGGCGTTATAGAACGGACTGAACTGCGTACCTCCATACATCTGGCACCAGGGATGAAGACCTTCAGTCTGATTGAACACCATATCCAGCACAACGGCAATTCCGTTCTGATGACAGAGATCGATAAATTCCTTATAGTCGTCGGGTGTGCCGTAAGCCTTGTCCGGGGCAAAATAGAAATTGGGATTATATCCCCAGGAGATATTGCCGTCGAACTCATAGATCGGCAGCACCTCGATAACATTGACCCCCAATTTCTTGAGGTAGTCGAATTTTGCTATAGCCTGCTGCACGGTTCCGTTTCCATTGGCTGCTCCCTCTGTACCGGTGAAATCTCTGAAAAGCATCTCATAGATAATGAGATTATCCTTGGAAGGGAGCTTGAAATCTGTCACCTGCCAGTCGTAGTCGTTAATATTGCTCTGATATACCGCCACCGGCACATCTCCCGCAACCTCGTAAGGATAAGCCGGCAGATCCGGATATACGTCAGTGTCGATATATTTATCGTTCCAGGGATCGAGAACCAGACGGGCATAAGGATCGCAGGTGTTGGTATTGATGGTCAGTGTGTTGGAACCGACTGTCACAGAGCCGGCCACCTTAAAGAAATAGACATATTGATCGGTGGTCTTTGCAAGGTCGGGTATCGTAATCCAAAAGTATCTGAAAGTGCCGCTTTCATTGGTTACGGGATTAGTGGTCACATAATCCTGATAATACATCTGCTGAGAGGCTGTCACCTGATAGTTGTTCCAGCTTCCTACGATTATCATCCTGTCCATTCCCGGGGCAGCCACACAGAATGTAACGCTTCCGTCGAGATTAGCGACCGGACCCATCACGGGTTTCCCTCCGGGGTAGTTCTGAGCCTGCGAAGCATTGAAATAAGCGAAGTTCAGGGAATCGCTGACCGTTTCGCCACCGGCAGTGGCTGTGGCAGTCACCGTATATTGTCCCACGGAGGGGAACGTGTAGACATATTCAAGGGAGGTGGCATTTTGTTTGGAAGTAACCTGGTTGCCGTTGATACTGATGGCAATATTGGCGGGAGCCGTGGTGTTGGCTGTGAATGTCACCGCTCCGGTGGTGGAATCGACAATCTGATTGCTGATTGAAGATGAAAGCACCACCTGCAATCCCGGATCGTAGACAGTCACCATGATATCGCCATTCTGTGCAGTCTTGCCCTCTTTGGTGCCTCCGCTGGTTCGGAAAACGAAAGCAAGCTGTTCTATCACCTCATTAATGTCAGTGACACCGTAGAAAGAACGGATATCACCGATATGGAGGCTCCAAAGATTCGGCCCTTCATACACCATCTGAGCCTTCGCAGTGTCTTTATTCCAATCGGCAATAGTATATTTCCAGTCGGAAGCACTTGTGCTTTTACTTGTGATGAGTCCGGTGTGGGCATATATCTTTGTATTGGCGTTTAGTCCCATCAATCCCCTGTTGCCCTGATCGGCATGGAAATAGATGGTGACATCCCGGGATGTCTCCTGGAGGGGTGTGGGAGAGGTTGTCACCTGAGCATTTGTAGCGAGCATACTCAGCAACAAAGTCATAAAAAAGGTGAATGAAGTTTTTCTCATATCGGTAAGGTTAATTTTGACAGTTAGATTATAAAAATTCATAAGGCATCCGAGCCCCGCATATCGTCGGGATGGGGATTCCGAATGTAAAATTAGCACAAGCACATCTTTTTTGCAATAGATTTCCCTTTTTAAGTGATCAGACATTATTTATTAACTCTGAGAGGATAGAGGTCGGAATGGGACATTAATTTTTTGCATAAAATCAAATTTTTCTATAATTTTGCACCGCTGACTTTCGCCCTCACCAATTGAGGGAGGTTGAAATGTGGCATAATGCCTCTGTAGTTCAACGGATAGAATAGAAGTTTCCTAAACTTTAGATAGGAGTTCGATTCTCCTCGGAGGTACTAATTAAGTGTAAAAACTCTCATAAAAAATGGGAAAATTTGCGCCTTATAAGATACAGCTCGCCTCCCTGGGCGATGGGAAGTTTCAACAGGATTTTGAATGCGACACGCAGTTCTTCAAAAATATGGAGAACCCCGACATCATAACCTCTGATGTTAAAGTGCATCTGGATCTTGTCAAGAAAAACGACACCTACGACTGTACCTTCACTTGCAAGGGAATGTTGAAGATACCTTGCGACCGTTGCCTCGACCCTATAGAACATGAAGTGGACACCACTTATCATATCACTGTGAAATATGGCGAGGATTACAACGATGAAAGCGACGACCTGCTCGTGATACCATATTCGGATTCCTATCTGAATGTGGCTTATATGCTGTATGACACGATAGTGCTCACAATCCCCTTGCGCCATGTGCATCCTATGGGGAAATGCAACCGCGCTATGCTCGCCGCCTTACACAAGAACCGCGCCAACAACACCGGCGATGAAGAGGTAGAGGCAGCCCTCGATGAAGTGGATGCAGACATCGAAACGGGAGGCGGAGGCGACGATGAATAATCCCACGGGGATAATCATCCGACAGATAAAAATTATCGCAATATACATTTGCAGATTAAAATAAATTAGGAAACAAAAAATTACAACCGGATATGGCACATCCTAAACGAAGACAATCACATACCCGTACGGCGAAACGTCGTACTCATGACATGGCACTTATCCCCACCATCGCTATTTGCCCGAATTGTGGTGCATGGCACGTGTGGCACACTATCTGCGGCGAATGCGGCTATTATCGCGGACGTCAGGTAATTGACAAAGTTAAGGCTTAATCATTCAAAAGCTCATGCTTAACGCTAAGATTAGCGGTATCGCTTCTTATGTGCCCGATGATATCCTCGACAACGAAATGTTGTCGAAGATGGTAGACACCAACGATGAATGGATCACCACACGGGTAGGAATCAAAGAGAGGCGTGTCTTGAAGGAACCCGGTAAAGGCTCCAGTTTCCTTGGTGCCAAAGCTGTGGAGAAACTACTTAAAGACACGGGCACGTCTCCCGAAGAGATAGAACTGCTTATCTGTGGCACCTCCAATCCCGACTACCGTTTCCCGTCGACCGCCTCGATCATAGCCCACGACTGCGGACTGACCAATTGCTACGCCTATGACATCCAGGCCGCATGTGCCGGATTTATAGTGTCGGTGCAGGCTGCAAGAGCATATATCCAGTCAGGTCTCTATAAGAAAATTATAGTGGTCTGCGCTGAGAAGATGACGAGCATGGTGGATTATGAAGACAGAGCCACCTGCCCGCTCTTCGGTGACGCCGCCGCCTGTGTATTGATAGAGCCGACAGAGGAACCCGTGGGGATAATGGATGGCGAATTTCATGTTGACGGCTCCGGGTTGCCTCATCTGGTGATGAAGGCCGGAGGTTCCGTGAAACCCGCCAGCCACGAAACTGTGGCTGCCCGCGAACATTTCGTTTATCAGGAAGGAAGAGTGGTCTATAAGCATGCCGTCAGAGATATGCTCCAGTCTACCCTTTCAGTGATGAAACGCAACAACCTTTCCATCGAGGAGGTGGACTGGCTTGTTCCCCATCAGGCTAATCTCAGGATTATCGAAGCTGTGGCCGGAAGAACAAAGATCGACGAGAGCAAAGTGTTGATAGATATAGAGAAATATGGCAACACGTCTGCGGCCACAATTCCGCTTTGTCTCGACGATTTCAAATATCGCCTTAAAAAAGGTGACAAAATCCTGCTTACAGCTTTCGGCGCAGGTTTCACATGGGGCGCTATGTACCTTATCTGGGCTTTCGACACAAAGCCCACAAAGGAACAGCTGAAGCGTGACAAAGATGAGGAAAAACGTCGCGAAAAAGCTAAAAAAGAACGCGAAAAAGCAGAAGAAAGTAAGACTGATTCTGCTGCAAAGTAGATAAATTCTCAGGTAAACCTAATCAGGGTGGATCAAAAGTTCCGATTTTGATCCATCTCTTTTTTTTTGTTTTTTATGAACCTCCCTTTATTTCAAGCGTTCTATTTATATAACAGCTCCGGTAAGGGAAAGGTGTCATGCCCGGCCTACGGATAAAACAAGACAAGATTATGGAAGAAGAAGTAAAAATATTAGAGGAACAACCGACCGAGGGCCATAAGGCCGGTTTTGTTAATATAGTTGGTAATCCGAATGTTGGCAAGTCAACGCTTATGAACGATTTAGTCGGAGAGCGAATCTCCATCATAACGTCGAAAGCTCAGACCACACGCCACAGGATTATGGGAATCGTGAACACTCCGGAGTATCAGATTGTATTTTCGGATACTCCGGGGGTGCTCAAACCTAAGTATAAACTTCAGGAATCGATGCTGGGTTTCTCGGAAGGAGCCTTGACCGATGCCGATATCCTGCTTTACGTCACGGATGTAGTGGAAGATCCCGAGAAAAACAAAGAATTCCTCGACAGAGTGGCTAATGAGGATATCCCGGTGCTTCTGGTGATAAATAAAATCGACCTGCTGAAAAACGATGAAGACCTCAGGACACTCGTAGACAAATGGCATGAGAGACTCCCAAAAGCCGAGATTTTCCCTACCAGCGCCACTGAACATTTCAACGTTGAGAACCTTAAGAAACGCATCGTGGAACTCCTCCCGGTCTCTCCTCCATTCTTTGGCAAGGATGCCCTGACCGATAAGCCGGCACGTTTCTTCGTCACCGAAATCATACGTGAGAAGCTTCTCCTAAACTACGACAAGGAGATTCCTTACAGTGCGGAAGTAGTGGTGGAGAAATTTGAAGAGAAAGAAAGTTCCATCCATATCATGAGCGTGATCTATGTGGAGCGCGATACTCAAAAAGGGATCATCATCGGTAAGGGTGGCGACAAAATCAAGAAAGTAGGTATCGAGGCGCGTCAGGATATCGAAAGATTCTTTGGCAAGAGGGTCTATCTTGAAATCTTCGTAAAGGTGGAGAAAGACTGGCGCAACCGCGAAAACAAACTTAAGGCATTCGGTTATATCGAATAAAAAACTTTTAGATTATGGGAAGGTTAGTAGCAATAGTGGGACGTCCGAATGTGGGCAAATCCACTCTCTTCAATAGATTGACACAGACACGCTCGGCTATAGTCGACGATACGGCCGGCACCACGCGCGACCGGCAATATGGTAAGGTAGACTGGTGCGGACAGGAATTTTCCATTGTCGATACAGGAGGATGGGTAGTGAATTCTGAAGATGTGTTTGAAGCTGAGATCAATAAGCAGGTGCATATCGCCATCGAAGAGGCCGACGTGATTCTATTCGTTGTCGATGCTTCCAATGGTGTCACAGACCTGGATGACAAAGTGGCTCAGATTCTCAGACGCTCAAAGAAGCCGGTGATTCTTGTGGCCAATAAAGAAGACAAGGGAGATGCCAGATTCAACATACCTGAATTCTATTCTCTTGGGCTCGGAGAACCTGTGGAGGTTTCTTCCGCCAATGGGAGCGGCACGGGAGACCTTCTCGATAAGATCATAGCCGACATGCCGGAACCTAAGGCAGACGACCAACCGGAAGACAATGTGGCGAAATTTGCTATCGTAGGGCGACCAAATGCAGGTAAATCCTCCCTTATCAATGCTTTCATCGGTGAAGAAAGGCATATTGTGACTGATATCGCCGGCACTACACGTGACTCCATTTATCATCGTTACAATAAATTCGGTTTCGATTTCTATCTTGTAGACACTGCCGGGATCCGTAAGAAAAACAAGGTGAACGAAGATATCGAATATTACAGTGTCATCCGTTCTATACGTGCCATCGAAGCAAGCGATGTATGTATCCTCATGATCGACGCCACAAGAGGTATAGAGTCGCAAGACGCCAATATCTTCTCACTTATCCAGAGAAACAAAAAGGGACTGGTGGTGTGTGTGAATAAATGGGATTTGATCGAGGACCGTTCCCTGACGGCTCAAAAAAGATATGAGGAAGCTATAAGGAATAAATTCGCGCCATTCACAGATTTCCCGATCCTGTTTACTTCAGCCCTGACAAAACAAAGGATCTATAAGGTGCTTGAAACAGCCATCGAAGTCTTCAACAATCGAAAGAAAGTGATCCCGACTTCACAGCTCAACACCTATATGCTTGAGCAGATTGCCCAGACACCTCCTCCGGCCAATAAGGGGAAATTCGTGAAGATAAAATATGTCACGATGCTTAAGGATTCCGTGATCCCGACGTTCGTTTTTTTCTGCAACCTGCCCCAATGGGTAAAGGAGCCCTACAGAAGATTTCTTGAAAATAAAATCAGGGAACACTGGGATTTCACGGGGACACCTATCCAGATATTCATGCGTGACAAATCCTGATAACAGATTCTTTCTTAAATCATACGTCGACCCCTCTTTACACCTGTAAGTAAAGAGGGGTCGATTCTGTTTTGTCACCTCCCCGGCATTTTATTTCCGGGTCTTGTTAGCATTAATGATGATTGTCTCAGACTTCATCGGCCTATTGAAACTCGTCGAAATTCAAATGGCTTGATTTTTATAGAAATTAGAAAGGTTTATTAAAGAGTTTTTTACCAAACACTAAGGAATTTTATGAACTTTTTAAGCTTTTAATCATTATAATAACAGAAGATAGTTATTATTAACATTAAAAAGCATAAGGTTATGAAAGTAAGATTCAACAATACTCCTCTCGCAATTCTTGTTTTAATCATTGGAATTGCAATAATTGTGGCCGGAATATTAACGATGGCCCTCTACCACGACATGCAGTGGCAAAGTTATGTGATAATCGGGGTGATAATGCTATGTGCTATCTGGGCTATGCTTAATATCCCCTTTAAAATCACGATGAAAGATAAGTAACGCCCCAAGGGGCCGGATGAACCCTTATTTCCCGGTCAGTAGCCCCTGAAGATCATTAAGCATATTGAGAGCCTGAAGGGGAGTTAGACGCTCCACATCAATATCGAGCAATCTGTCCCTGATTTGGGAGAGCAAAGGATCATCAAGCTGGAAGAAACTCATTTGAAGAGCATCCGCTTCATTCTTTATATGTGACGTGTCTTTACGCGTCACTGTTTTTTTACTCTCTTCTCCCATGCCCTGCGCTCCTTCTTCAAGCTGATGAAGCACCTGTTCGGCTCTCTTCACTATCGAGCGAGGCATACCGGCAAGGCGGGCAACATGGATACCGAAGCTATGTTCCGAACCACCCTTCTCAAGTTTTCTCATAAACACTACCTTGCCATCAATCTCCTTCACGGACACATTATAGTTAGCGACTCTCGGGAATTTCCCCTCCATATCGTTAAGTTCATGATAATGGGTGGCAAAAAGAGTTTTCGGACTCACACGTCCGTTGTCGTGGATATGTTCCACTATCGACCAGGCAATAGATATGCCGTCGTAAGTGGATGTCCCTCGTCCCAACTCGTCGAATAGTATAAGCGACCTGTGGCCCATATTGTTAAGGATGGATGCGGCCTCATTCATCTCCACCATAAATGTAGATTCTCCCGACGAGATATTATCGCTGGCTCCAACACGTGTGAATATCTTGTCCACTATACCTATATGGGCTGCTTTGGCCGGAACGAAACTTCCCACTTGTGCCAGGAGAGTTATAAGTGCGGTCTGACGCAGAAGGGCCGATTTACCACTCATATTAGGTCCTGTGATCATCATAACCTGACATCCCTTCCTTTCCCCGTCTTCAGCCGACGAATCCAACACGAGAGAATTTGATATATAGGATTCTCCGGGAGGCAATGTTCTTTCTATCACCGGATGCCTTCCTTCGGTGATTTCAAGCACAGTGGACTCATCCACCACAGGCCTGACGTATCCGAAGTCTTTGGCAACGTCTGCAAAACTCAAGAGGCAGTCGGTCATCCCAATGCTCAGGGAGGTACTGTTGAGATCGGTGAAACGTGTAGAAATTTTTTCTATCAATTCACGGAAAATACGCTCCTCTATCTGCGAAATCTTCTCATCAGCGCCCAGGATACGCTCCTCGAGGGCCTTCAGTTCCGGCGTCACATACCTCTCTGCATTCACCAGCGTCTGCTTCCTTATCCAATGATCGGGCACTTTCTCCTTGTGGGTGTTTCTCACCTCAAGATAATAGCCGAATACATTATTATAGCTGATTTTTAGTGAGGTGATACCGGTGGCCTGTATTTCCCGGTTCTGAATCTCAAGAAGGGCATCCTTGCTATGGTCGCGCAATCGGCGCAACTCGTCAAGTTCGGCATCAATACCCGTTTTTATCACATTGGTTTTCCCAAAACTGTTGACAGTGTCGGGATCGATTGTTGCATCAATCCAGATTGCCACGTCGCGGATGTCGGGCATCCTTGCGGCAATTTCCGATTTTGTTTTATCCGGATTCTCCCCCAGTATGTTTTTCAGTTCTTCGGCACCCTTCACACTTTCTGAAAGCTGAAGCATCTCTCTCGGAAGAATTTTACCCGAAGCTACACGCGAAGAGATCCTCTGCATGTCTCCGATACGCTTCACAGCCCTCCTTGCCTTTTCGCGAGCTTCGTCATCGTTGAAGAAATCCTCCACTATATCCAGACGCCAATTTATCTCTTTAGGCTCCAGAATCGGAAACAGCAACCAGTTTGAGAGCTTTCTTCCTCCCATCGGCGAGAGGGTGCGGTCTAAAATGTTAAGAAGGCTTTTTCCTTCCGGGCTCAAAGGAGAAATAATCTCAAGATTCCTGACCGTGAACGGGTCGAGATGCATCACTCTCGAGTTGTCGAGGCGTGCCAGTCCGGTTATGTGTTGCAACCCGGTGTGGCCGGTCAAATCAAGGTAATGAAGGATACTTCCTGCAGCTATTATGGCAAGACGCATGCCGGAGACGCCGAACCCTTTGAGCGATGAAGTGGAAAACTGTTTGAGCAGTCTTTCTTCTCCCGCCTGAGTGGTGTAGACCCAATCATCGAGCTCGAATATGCTCCCTTTATAGTGGAAATTCTCGGTGAAATAGTCCCGGCTTCCCTTCATTCGTAAGATCTCCTTTGGACCGATCTTGGAGATTATACGGTCTATTGTTTCCACCGATCCTTCAGAACAGAGGAATTCACCGGTAGAAATATCCAGGAATGCCACCCCTGCTTTGTTTTTCTCACAATATACGGCACCCAGAAAATTATTCTCCTTGCTATGTAAGGCCCCCGGAGAGGTATTGACTCCCGGAGTCACCATCTCGGTGATTCCTCGTTTCACAAGTTTCTTAGTGAGCTTCGGATCTTCGAGCTGTTCACAGATTGCAACTCTTCTGCCGGCCCTCACGAGCTTTGGCAAATATGAGTCAAGGGCATGATGGGGAAATCCGGCAAGTTCCACGCTCTGAGCCTTTCCGTTGGCTCTGCGTGTCAGCGTAATTCCAAGAATCTCGCTCGCCGCTATGGCATCGTCGCTGAAAGTTTCATAAAAGTCACCGACCCGGAAAAGCAATATCGCATCCGGATGTTTGCGTTTCATCTCCATATACTGGAGCATAAGAGGCGTTTCAGCTATCTTTGCCAAGGCATTGTAAATTTTTCGGTTAAGGATATTGGGGCTGCCGGCATATTCAGCCAAGCCCGAAAAGACCGATAGTCCAGGTAGACATGCTCACATAAATCAAGAGTCCCACCACATCATTGGTAATCTGAATGAAAGGACCGGTGGCGAGTGCCGGATTTATATTGAGCCGTTCCAGCGTCAGGGGAACAAGAGTGCCGAAAACAGTGGCGAAGATCACCACGGCAAACAAGGAGATTGCCACTGACACCGACACTGTCCATTTCACCCCCGGGGGTTGGGTAAGTATGATATATAAGAAAACCACGCTGGAGATGACCACAGCGTTCATCAGGGCCACAAGACTCTCACGTCCTATCTGAGTCATCGAGTTTTTAAGGTCGAGGCGTCCGTTGGCCAGACCCTGCACCACTATAGCTGAAGCCTGCACACCTACATTTCCGCCTGTGCCTCCTATCAAGGGGATAAAAATAGCCAAAGCCGTGATTGCTGCAATCTGAGCCTCGAAATTCCCTAAAATCAATGAATTGATGATACCTCCTACTATCCCTATCAGAAGCCAGGGGATACGGGCCTTTGTCTGAGCGAACACGGAGTCGGAAACGTCTACATCGGAAGCGATACCGGAAGCCAACTGGAAGTCGCGTTCGCTCTGTTCTCTCACTTCATCCATTACGTCGTCAACAGTAATCTGACCCACAAGGCGCCCTATACTGTCGATAACCGGCATCGCAACAAGGTCGTATTTCTCGAAATCCAAAGCCACCTCATCGATCGGTGTGTCTGTTCTCACCGAATGAGGGTCGGAGTCCATCACATGTTTGATTTTTGAAACTGAAGGATGGGTGATCATTTTCTGCAAAGGCAACACACCCTCGAGACGATTGTCATCATCCACAACATAGACATTATAGATATCATCGAGATCTTCAGCCTGACGGCGCATCTCTTTCAGACAGTCAGGCATAGAAAGATTCTCGTTGACCACGATCATCTCAGTGCCCATAAGACCGCCGGCCGTATCTTCGTCATACTGGAGAAGGTCGACGATATCTCCGGCCTGCTCCATGTCGTCGATATGCTGGATCACCTCTTCACGGTCTTCCTCATCGAGTTCCTGGATAAGGTCTACCGCATCGTCAGTGTCGAGCAAGTCGATGAAATGACCGATCTGCTCCGGTTCCATTCCTTCAAGCAGTTTCTTACGGTCATCTTCATCCAGCTCCATGAGCACATCGGCCTTCTTCTCATTGTCGTCGATGAGATCGAAAAGCCATTCAGCCTCCCGCAGATTGAGCTTACGGAACAATTCGGCAATATCGGCTGCGTGAAGTTCACTGACCTCACGTCCTGCAGCCTCACTGTCGCCCCTCTCCACGAGCTCCTCGATCTGCTCTATGTCTGTTTCGCTGAAATCCTTCATTTCAATCGCAAAGTTAAAGAAAATTTGGCAATAAGGGAGACCATATTTGCGTTTTATACCCTAAGAGCCCGTCACCCAAACTCTGTCAAAACCGGGGTGACGAGTTTTGAAGAGAGTCGACAAATTGAAGAAGGAGCCATCTTATATAAATGAGCGGAAATAGCGTTTTCAATCAGTTTTCAATCGCAGGTAAATTCCCCGGGATAGCGGTGGCCGCTGTCCTGCTCTTTCTCATTTGTCTCTCATCCTGCAGCCCGAAGAAAAACACTCCGGCTTCTCGTCAATGGCAGGCTTTCAACACCCGCTATAATGTCTATTTCAACGGTGAGGAGCATTATAAGGAAACCCTTTCCGATCAGGAGAAAAACTATGAGGATGATTATTCCCGTCAACTTCTGATGCACCCTATCGAAGCCAAGGAGCAACCCAAGCTTCCGCAACCATCCGGAGATTTCACACGCACCATCGAGAAGATGCAGAAGGCTATCCAGCTTCATTCCATCACCAAGAAGCCTGTGAGACGCAATTCCTCTGCCAAAGAGAAGGCATTCAGGGCAAGGGAGGAATTCAATCCATTCCTCCATAACGCATGGCTGATGATGGGGCGAGCACAATACTACAACGGTGATTTCCTCGGTGCGGCATCAACGTTCCTTTATATCTCGAAACATTTTACCTGGCTTCCGAATGTTGTCACTGAGGCCCGGCTCTGGCAGGCACGATCCTATTGCGCTCTCAACTGGAATTATGAGGCGGAAAATGTAATGCACCTCGTAAAGGAGAAAGACCTGACCAACAAGAATCTCCGTTTCCTCTATAATTTTGTGGAAGCAGACTATCTTATCCGCAACGAACGGCCTCAAGAGGCGATACCTTTTCTAAAGTTGGCGGCTCAGGCATCTTCCGGGACTCAGAAAACACGACTATGGTTTCTTCTGGGGCAGCTATATGAGCAAACCGGCCAAAAACAGGAGGCTTACATGGCTTTCAAGAAAGCCGAAGGAGGACCCGCAACACCCTACCGCACAAAATTTAACGCCCGGATCAAGCAGAGTGAAGTCTTTGCAGGCAACGATATCCGAAAAGAAGTCAATTCTCTCAAGAGTCTAACCAGATTTGCACGCAACAGAGAATTTTTCGACCAGATTTATTATGCCATAGGTAATCTTTATCTGTCAAGGAAAGATACTGTCAAGGCTATGGAAAATTATCAGTTGGCTGTGAAATATTCCCAACGGCAGGGAATAGATATGGCCCTTGCGCAACTGGCACTCGGAAATATCTATTTCGCCGAGAGAAAATATGTGGAGGCCCAGCCATGTTATGCAGAGGCAATTCCACTACTTTCCGACACTTATCCAAACTATAAGCTTCTTAAAAGAAGAAGCGATGTGCTCGACGAGCTCGCAGTTTATGCCGGTAATGTAGTGCTCCAGGATTCCCTTATAGCACTGTCCAAACTCTCCCCTGAAGAGCAGGAGAAAGTTGCAAAGAGACTTGTGGAGGAACTTGAGCGACAGGAACGTCTCGCCAAAGAGGAGGCCGAAAGAGAGGAATTCCTTGCCCAGCAACAGCAATACGAAAACCTTAACGCCAATTCCGCCGCTATTCCCGGGTTCCAGGCCAACAGCGACAACAGCTGGTATTTCTACAACACCTATACCAAAAATGCCGGCAAAACACAGTTCCAGAGAAAATGGGGTTCACGACGGCTCGAGGATGACTGGCGGCGCAGAAACAAAACCACCTTTACATTTGACGAACCGGAGAACGAAGAAGCCGAGGATGAAGAGGCACTGGAGATGGTGGCTGCGAATGATTCCGTGGCTGCTCCCGATGCCGATCTCCTAAAAAGGGAAAGCGACCCCCATTATATTGAATATTACCTGAAACAGATTCCGAAGACGCCGGAAGATATCGAAGTAGCCAACGATGTCATTCAGGAGGGACTTTACAATATGGGTCTCATCCTCAAAGACAAACTGGAGGATTTTCCGGCTGCACGTTATGAGTTTACGCGTCTTCAGGACCGTTATCCCGAAAACGTCTATAGCCTCGATGTCTATTATAATCTTTACCTGATGGCAGCCCGCGAGGGAGATATGTCGCAGGCAGAGCAATGGCGGCAGATAATTCTGACTCGTTTCCCGGAATCAAACTATGGTCTGGCCATGCGTGACCCCGATTATTTCGAGCATCTTCGACAGATGCATCAAAGGCAGGAAACTATGTATGAGAAAGCATACGCCGCATATCTCGACAATGAAAATACAACTGTGCATTCCCTCACCCGGGAGATGGAAGCAAAATATCCGCTTTCTCCACTCTTGCCTAAATTCGTGTTTATCGACGGCCTGTCTTATTTCACAGAAGGAGAGAATGAACTCTTTAAAGACCGGCTAACGGAACTGCTGCAGAAATGGCCAGACACGGATATGACCGAGATGGCTTCTTCAATTCTTAAAGGTCTTAAGGCCGGTAGAACCCTGCAAAGCTCAGAAACCAATTCCCGGGGTATGATTTGGCAGATTCGTCTTTCGGAGTCGCAAGAGGAGGAATTGGCCGAAGACGGATTGCCGGCTAATTTCGAACGCGACCCGGACGCTCCGCAATATCTTGTGCTTGCATTCCCGAAAGATTCCATCAATCCTAACACAGTTCTCTATGAGGTTGCGAGATTCAATTTCTCCTCTTTCATTGTGAAAGACTTCGATATGGAACAAATGAGTTTCTCCAATATCGGTTTGCTCATTATAAAGGGCTTTGCCAATTTGCGCGAACTGGAACATTATCGCACTGTGATGGAAAACTCCGACCTTAATCTTCCCTCTGAAGTCATGCCAATCATGATCAGCAAGGCAAATTTCGAGCTTCTGTTAAGAGAGGGACGCACATTCGAGGAATACTTCCGCTTCCGTGAACAAGACACAGTGGATCAAGTAGAATCAGAAGTTCTCCAGGATCTCCCCATTGAAGAAGAGGATTCTCCGCCGTCAGAGGAAGAAGACCGGGCCATTGATGAAAATGCCTTAGAGGAGAGTGAAAATGAAAGCCCTTCACAGGATGTGAATCCGGAAGAGGAAGAAAATTCAATAGAAAATGAAAGCCCTGTAGAGGAAGAAAGCCCCTCTGCAGAGGAGGATCAGATCTCCTGATTATTAAACCTATAAAAATCAGTGCATAAGGTATAAGATTTGTGATAGTCAACAAATTTTATACTCAATGCCACATTTTTTATAGGTTTCTTTTTGCTTTTATATTAGTTTTGCCTTCGATAAATTTCCACCGAAAAAAAATCATGAATATGAAAGCGATAAAAAACAGTTGTATATTTTCCGCCTTGTTTTTAGGTGGGTTCTTCATGCAAGGCGTGGCAGTGGCGGCCGAGGGTGTAGAGGTTAGGCACCTCGGTCCCACCCATACCCTGGTAAAAGTCACCGGTGACAACAATTATCTTCTGCTCCCTGTGCAGGAAGTATTTGAGGATGATGCCCGCATCAATGTGCTCGCAGATGGTAAAATCGCCGAAACCATCTATGTGAGACTATCGCGCACTAAAACCGACTACACAGTGCCTTTCGACCTCACTCCTTACAAAGGTAGAAATGTGGTGCTCAATATCGTCACCAACCAGAACCGAAATTCTGTAAGAGATGCCCAAGACGATGTCTGCTGGGATGAAATGGTTCTTACCGACAATTTCGACACCACCAACACCGAGTTGCAATGGCGCCCGGTCTACCATCACACCCCTCTTTATGGATGGATGAACGATCCCAACGGAATGTTTTATAAAGACGGAGTGTGGCACCTCTATTATCAGAAAAATCCTTACGGTTCTAAATGGCAGAACATGACTTGGGGCCATTCCACATCAACTGACCTTGTGAATTGGACTGCACAACCCGACGCCATTAAACCTGACGGACTCGGATCGATATTCAGTGGTAGCGCTGTTGTGGACCATGACAATACAGCAGGTTACGGTAAAGATGCAGTGATCGCCCTGTTCACTTCGGCCGGAACATCGCAGATGCAGAGCATGGCACACAGCAACGACAACGGTCAAACATTCCTTGTCTATCCGGGCAATCCAATTATAACACTTGACTCAGAGGCAAGAGACCCCAATATGTTCTGGAATAATGAAACCGGGGAATGGAATCTCATACTTGCACATGCCCTTGAAAAGGAAATGCTTATTTTCACTTCTCCCGACCTTAAAGAATGGACTCTGCAAAGCTCATTCGGCAAAGGGCTTGGAGCACAGGAGGGAGTGTGGGAATGTCCCGATCTTTTCCCGCTTACAATTCCGGGCAGCGACAAAACCAAATGGGTGCTTCTTTGCAACATCAATCCGGGAGGTCCGTTTGGCGGTAGCGGAATCCAATACTTTATCGGCGATTTCGATGGCAAGAAATTCACAAGCGACACCAATCCCGACGGCACAGTGGCTACAAAATGGCTCGACTTCGGCAAAGACAATTATGCTGTGGTCAGCTGGAGCAATGCTCCCGAAGGACGCCGACCCGTGATCGGCTGGATGAGCAACTGGCAATATGCAGCCGATGTCCCGACAATACAATTCCGAAGTGCAAACACGCTGCCCCGAGAAATGGAACTTTTCTCCGATGCCGACGGTGAGCTCCGTGTAGCTTCAGTCCCCTCTCCCGAACTTGCAAAAATCAGAGGGAAAGTGATTTCCACTGCCGACAACAAGAAGATTTCCGGCAAGCCATCAAGCTATAAACTTCCGGCAGACGGAATCTGTGAAATCGATATGACTTTCCAGGCTAAGGAGAACGATCTCGTCACCCTCACAATCGACAATCCTAAAGGTGAAAAGGTGATTATGAAATATGACGCAAAGAACCATACAATGTCGTTCGACCGTAAGGAAAGCGGCGTGGTAGACTTCAATACAAAATTCCCGGCCGTCACCTCCGCTCCCACTTTTGAGAAAGATGGCAAAATTAACCTCAGGATCTTTATCGACCGTTCAAGCATGGAAATGTTCGGTAACAACGGACAATTCGTGATGACCAACCTTGTATTTCCTGAAAATCCCTATACCTCTCTTTCTCTGGAATCAAAGAATGGCACGGCCCAACTTGATTCTCTGAAAGTCTATAGCCTAAACATTTAATAATCTAAATGACTAAATAATATCATGGACGCCTCAGTTAACAATTCTCTTGTGGTGGATAAAAAATCCTCCCTCATGCAGATCGTGCCGGTGATGCTTTGCTTCTTTGCTATGGGTTTCGTAGACCTTATCGGCACGGCAAAAGACTATGTGCAAAACGATTTTAATATGAGCGAAAGTCTCGCCGGATGGTTACCTTCAATCGTTTTCTTCTGGTTTTTTGTAATTTCAGTTCCCACCGGTATCCTCATGAACAAGATCGGCCGAAAAAAGACCGTATTGCTCTCTCTGGTGGTGACAACACTGGCATTGATAATCCCGATCTGCGGCAACAGCCTTGCCCTCATAATTATTGGTTTCTGCCTGCTTGGTATCGGTAATGCTATCATGCAGACATCACTTAATCCCCTTGTAAGTAACCTTATCTCCAATGATAAACTTGCCTCAACGCTGACTTTTGGTCAGTTTATCAAAGCCATTGCATCAGCAATTACTCCGTTGATGGTGGCATGGGGGGCAACGGAAGCAATTCCGACTTTCGGACATGGATGGAAAGGATTTATGGCTATTTATGCCATCATCAGTTTCCTCTCTATAGCAGTGCTTGCTGCCACTCCCATCAAAGAGGAGAAACCTGACAAGGCTTCCGGAATAGTGGAAAGTATCAAATTGCTTGGTTCTCCCTTCATTTTCCTCTGTTTCGTAGGTATCTTCTGTCACGTCGGGATAGATGTGGGCACAAATACATACGGCAAGAAAATCCTTATGGATCTTCAGAATCTCTCCCCTGAAGCCGACGCAGTGGTATTCACCACCATACTTTATTTCATTTTCCGTCTGACGGGCACATTCATCGGCACTTTTCTACTTAGACTGATGAGCCAGAAACTCTTCTTCCTTATTAGCGTAGTGATGATGATAGGTGCAATGGTCATATTCTTCACCTGCAGCTCCGTAGCGGCTATTTACACAGGTATTGCCTTGGTGGGATTCGGCAACTCCAACATCTTCGCGATAGTCTTCTCACAGTCGCTTGAAGCAAAACCGAAAGAGAGAAACGAAGTGTCGGGTCTTATGATCATGGGTCTTGTGGGAGGCGCCGCTTTCTCAGGTGTGATGGGTTATGCCTACGACCTTTTCGGAGGTATAGGAGGAGCCATTGCAGTTATTTCTGTGGGTGTGCTGTATCTTTTATTCTTCACGACTCGCATCCGCAAACCGGCTATGTAAGGATTAATCTAAATAAACTGAAAAACTAAAACGCCATGAATAATAAAATTGTAGTAGGAATGGGGGAAGCCCTCTGGGATGTATTGCCCGAAGGGAAAAAAATCGGAGGAGCCCCTGCAAATTTTGCTTATCACGTTTCTCAATTCGGTCTTCCTTCCTGTGCAGTGAGCGCAGTCGGAAACGATCCTCTCGGCAAAGAAATAATTGAGAATCTCACATCTAAAGGTTTAAATTTCAGCCTTGCTGAAGTGCCTTACCCGACCGGGACAGTGCAAGTGGAAATCGACCAGGCCGGTGTGCCACAGTATGACATAAAGGAGAATGTAGCATGGGATAATATACCTTTCACGGATAATTTACTTGAACTTGCCAAAAAGACAAGTGCTTTCTGTTTCGGTTCCCTTGCACAACGCAACATAGTATCTCGCCAGACTATCAATGAATTCCTTGATGCGATGCCAAAGAACGAAGATTCTCTTGTGGTTTTCGACGTAAACCTTCGTCAAGGATTCTACACAAAAGAGATACTCTGCAATTCGATGGAGAAATGCAATATTCTTAAGATAAACGATGAGGAGCTGGTGACAGTGAGCCGCATGTTCGGCTATCCCGGAATCGACCTTCAAGACAAGTGTTGGATTCTTTTAGGGAAATACAATCTAAAGATGCTGATTCTGACCTGCGGAATCAACGGCAGCTATGTCTTCACTCCCGGAAGCGTTTCCTTCCTGCCGACTCCTAAAGTGGAAGTGGAAGACACGGTTGGTGCCGGTGACTCATTCACGGCAGCCTTTATAGCAAGTATCCTGAAAGGCCTTTCAGTGGCGGAAGCCCATCATAAGGCTGTGGAAACCTCAGCATACGTCTGCACTCAGAAAGGGGCTATGCCGAAACTTCCGAAATCAATCACAGAATAATATCGGGGAAGCTTATAAAAACAGGTAAAAATGTCTTAGGTTAGTTATTCCAAAGAAGCTTCTGACGAAGGATGGAGGGGAACCCTTCATCCTTCTTTCGTATAATCAGCGCGGGGAAAGGAGCCTTTCTGACGCGAAATTCTCCCCTTGCCGGGAGCACAAAGGAACGGTCATCGATGGTAAGGATGCAATTTGCCGAACGGCTCTCCGGTTCCAGAATTATTTCCGAATCCGCCCCGGCTACAAGGGGGCGAAGCGTCAGAGTGTGCGGAGCCACCGGAGTGAGGCACAGGCAATCTATAGTAGGCTCAATCACAGGTCCTCCGGCTGAAAGGCTGTAGGCCGTGCTACCCGTTGGCGTGCTCACAATCAGTCCGTCGCCTCGATATTCGGCAAGGAAGCTTCCATTGACAGTGGCTTTCACGTGGAGCATTGAAGAGCCATAACGCATCAGGGCCATTTCATTCAGCGCATAATGCCAACGGTCAGCCGGTAATTCCGGGGAGGAAATCTCAAGAAGCATCCTCTTCTCTATCCTCACATTTCCCTGACAGACGTGACGCAACATATCTTCAGCTTCAGGCAAGCCACAAGTAGCCAGAAAACCAAGGTGACCCGTATTGACCCCTAAAATGGGTATCTGCCGCTCCCTGATCCAGCGCGCAGCCCTGAGGAAAGTTCCGTCGCCTCCGAGACTCATCACTAATGAGACCCCGGGGGGAATATGGTCGCATGGCACCGAATGCCTTGTATCAACACCGTTTCCCTCCAGATATGCGGCAAATTTCGTATATATGAAAATCCGGAACCCGGCTTCCTCCAGAAAAGAGAAAAGCCGCGGCAATTGTCCGAGAGAATCGGGTTGCCGGCGGCTTCCGTAGATCGCTATTTTATTACTGTTTTCCACTGTCAATTCTTATTATCCTCTACCTCCCGATCATGAGGGAAGGATT
This sequence comes from Muribaculaceae bacterium, assembly GCA_022509205.1. Classification (GTDB taxonomy): domain Bacteria; phylum Bacteroidota; class Bacteroidia; order Bacteroidales; family Muribaculaceae; genus Lepagella. The sequence goes on from JAFLTR010000004.1 coordinate 40,212, forward strand.
TACGAGTGTCATACATTCATCAAAGCCTGAAGCGACAGGAGACGCTCTGTGGCTATATCCATCCTTTGGAAATCATCGCCACCGGAATGAGCCTCCACAACATGATATCCATAGCGTTCAAGACTCCTCACTGCGGCAGTCGGATCGGAATGTCTAACCCTGAGAGTCACGATCATCCTGCCGTTGTCGGAGGGTGCACTTAGCAAGTCAACTAAATGTGCGTCGGAATCCTCCACTGCATGCGCAAGCACACTGGCACTATAATCCTCCGGGGTACATTCCACGGCTATGACGCTGCAATCGTCGCGTGGAGCTATCATCCTTCCGATGCCGGCAAGAAGAGAGGTCTCGTCGATTATCCCCACAGCTTCTCCACCCTCGATGACTGTCAGCTCATGCTTGTCTGTATCAAGGAGACGTGGGATTATATCGAGAAGCGGCATCTCGGAATCCACCTTTATTGTAGGCAGAGCATCTTTTTCTGGTTGTTTAATTGATAATATATCTTTGGCTGTCATTGTAATAATTGTCTCTTCCCCTAATTTTTGCTATTTTTGCAATTCAAAATTACAAATTTTATGCCGAAAAATCCGTTTTGAGATTAAAAAGGATAAATTTTCTCTAAAAAAGATGACTCGTCTAAGTGTAAATATCAATAAAGTAGCCACATTACGCAATGCACGCGGAGAGAATGTGCCCGATGTAGTGAAGTTTGCTGAAGACTGTGAAAAATTCGGAGCCGAAGGAATAACTGTCCATCCTCGTCCCGACGGGCGCCACATCACCTTCGACGATGTGGTGAAGTTGAAAGAAATTGTCACCACCGAATTCAATATCGAGGGTTATCCTTCAAAAGAATTCATGGAACTCGTCTTGAAAGTCAAGCCGACTCAGGTCACTCTTGTTCCCGATCCGCCGGGCGCTCTCACATCGAATGATGGCTGGGACACGGTTGTGAATCAAGTGGCCTTGAAGAATATTTGTTCCATTTTGCGGGAAAATAATATCCGGAGCTCTATTTTTGTGAATCCCCGGGGCGAGATGGTGGTTGGAGCAGCCAATGCAGGAGCCGACCGAGTCGAACTCTACACAAAACCTTACGCCGATTTATATCGCGAAGATAGGGAATTTGCTATTGCTCCTTATATTGAGGCGGCTACCGTCGCAAGAGAAGCCGGCCTGGGGCTTAATGCCGGACATGACCTCAATCTTGAGAATCTGGCATATTTCGCCGAGATGATTCCCTGGCTCGATGAGGTGAGCATAGGTCACGCATTGATCTCCGACGCCCTCTATTACGGTATCGAAGATACTATACGCCGGTATAAAGAAGAATTAAAGCATTGATATGACTTTTTGGGAAACAATTGAGAGAGGGGAATATGTCATGATATCCCTGGCCGTGATCTTTATCCTGATAGTGGTGATCTGGTCGGTGTGTGGCGGAACCCTACTACGTGAACGTAGGAGGTATCCCCGTCTCATGCAAAGGCTCCGCGACCATCTGGCAGAGGGCGACCTCGAAAACGCACGCCAGATCTCGCAGACATATCCCTCTCCCGGAGCTTCATCTCTGACAGCCGGACTAAATAAGGTGGGTCAGCCAATGTCAGAAGTCAGGGAAGCTTTACGCGAAACATCTCAAATCGAGTACCAGAAGATGGAACGAGGGAGCGGATGGCTTAGAATTCTTGCAGTAGTTTCACCTCTGTTGGGTTTGGGAGGTACACTTGTAGGGATCATTGACAGGCTTCGCGATCTGTCGGAAAGTGGAATACGAGCCGACACAGCGGCTATTTGCGGAGCTATCGCTCCTACCATTGTCACAACTGTTGTCGGACTGGGAGTCGGAGTGTTTGCTCTTATTGCCTACGCTTTCTTGAATTCCACTATCGCATCATCCAAAAGAATCCTCGACGAATTGAATCTTGAATTCATCAATCTTCTCGAAGAGCCATCCAACTGATGTTTTTGTAATTGGCAATTACAAGCCCAACCATTTTAGCTCAAGCATTATAAGATATCAAAAGAAAAAGAATCAACTAACCGCATGCTTTCAAAACAATATAACCTGATCAATAATATAGGTGGCTGGCTGGTATTTGCCGTAGCCTTGATAACCTATTGGCTCACACTGGAGCCGACAGCCTCCTACTGGGATTGTGGAGAGTTCATCATACAGGCCGACAAACTGGAGGTGGGACATCCGCCGGGCAACCCCATCTTTATGCTGACAGCTCGGTTCTTCGCTAATTTTGCCACGGATGCCGGAAGTATTTCTGTGATGGTCAATGCAATGAGCGGTTTGCTTAGTGCCCTCACAATTCTGCTGCTTTTCTGGACTATCACTCACCTGATGAGACGCCTCGTTGTAAAAGACAATCAACGAAAGGAGCTCACATTGCAACAATATATCGCCATAATGGGCAGCGGTCTGGTCGGATCCTTAGCTTATTGCTGGAGTGACACTTTCTGGTTCTCCGCTGTGGAAGGTGAGGTTTACGCCTTCTCCTCTTTCTGCACGGCCCTGGTTTTCTGGCTAATTCTGAAATGGGAAGACAAGGCTGATTCACCTCATTCCGACCGCTATCTGATACTTATCTCCTATATAATCGGTGTGAGCGTTGCAGTGCATCTGCTCAATCTGCTATGTATCCCTGCTATCGTGCTCGTATTTGCCTTCCGTAAATGGAAAGACATGACACTCGTGAAGACACTCTTCGTATTGGTGATATCCTTTGTAATGATAGCATTGGTATTGTTCGGACTTGTGCCCGGTTTCATAAAGGTGGCACAACAGTTTGAACTTTTGTTTGTCAACGGTTTCCATCTCGGCTACAACAGCGGTGCGATTTTCTACGGACTTCTGACAGCCGGAATATTTATCTGGACCCTCAGCGAACTCTACCGTCAGCGAAGCGGATTGTGGATCCGTGTATCTTTCTTCCTGTCTCTTGCTATCTCAGGTATATTCTTCTTCGGCGACACCTTTATCATCGGTTATTTCATTCTTGCTTTTGTTGCTTTCCTGCTATTTTCCAAATATGGAAGAGAGCTCAACATAAGGGTTATGACAGTGATTATGTGGAGCATTGCAGTAATATTCGTGGGATATTCAAGCTACGCTCTGATCCTTATACGATCGAGTGCCGACACTCCGATGAATCAAAACTCTCCTGACAATGTGTTTGACCTGGCAACATATCTTAACCGGGAGCAGTATGGCGAAAATCCTTTGATTTACGGGGAGACCCTTAACTCGGCCCCCATGAAAGAGGTTGTAAATATGCAACGCGACACTGTGGCAGTGCGTGCCGACGGAAGTGCCGTGGTGCTCAACACTCCCTATTATAATTCCATAATCAATAAAGGGAAAGCTCAATATGCTAAAGGTGTGGCCGGAGCTCAACCCACATCCGAATACGGATTCCTCTCTATCGAAGAATCGCTCGACAATTCTTCGCGGGCTCAACGTGGGGGCGATTATTATGTGCAGAAGGATTATAAGCCGGAGCCCAAACTTAATCCGGAGCTCAATATGTTCTTCCCCCGCATCTACAGCCGTGCCCACCGAGAATATTACAAGCAATGGGTCAGACTCGACACAACTCCAGGGAATCTCGTGCCTATTTATGCCGTGGATGCTGTCACCGGAGAAAAAGTGCCGGAATACGATATACAAAGGGAACCCGAGTATAACCAATACACCGGACGATATGTTTATCCCCAGAAGGTGGCTTATAAACCCTCTTTCGCCCAAAACCTCGCCTATTTCTTCAACTATCAGCTCACCCACATGTATCTGCGTTATTTCATGTGGAACTTTGCCGGGCGACAGAATGACATCAACAACCAGTCGGGAGAACTTGATGCGGGCAACTGGATTTCCGGAATTCCCTTCATCGACAATCCCCGTCTCGGCAATCAAAGTCTGCTTCCGGATGATTTAGGGAAAAACAATCAGGGTCACAACAAATATTATATGCTGCCTCTGTTGCTCGGTATCATCGGGCTGCTATGGCAGTCTTTTGCCGGGAAGAGAGGTATCGAACAATTCTGGATCGTTTTCTTCCTGTTCTTTATGACCGGAATCGCCATCGTGCTATATCTTAACCAGCCTCCCAACCAGCCTCGCGAACGCGACTATGCTTTCGCCGGCTCTTTCTATGCCTTTGCAATATGGATCGGCATGGGAGTAGCTGCAATATGGCGTCTGCTGATGCTGACGTCCGGCACATTCCTAAACAAGACCACCGTTAAAACATCCGTTGGATTCCCGACTGACACTCCCGAGGGCAAAGAGATGGCCGAAAGGGAAAAGGAGGTAATGGAAATAAACTCTCCAAGGAATAATGAGGAACCGGAACAACTGGAAGCAATTGTGGATGAGCCTCAGGATCTTTGGCCTTTCTCACGATATTGCGCCATTGTGGCCGCCATAATCGGGCTCGTGATTCCGATACAGATGGTAAGCCAGACTTGGGACGACCACGACCGTTCCGGTAGATATGCCGCCCGCGATTTTGCAATCAACTATCTGGAAAGCCTCGAACCGAATGCAATAGTTTTCTGCAACGGCGACAATGACACCTTCCCTCTGTGGTATGCCCAAGAAGTGGAAGGAGTGAGACCTGATGTAAAGATTATAAACCTCAGTTATCTGAATTCCGACTGGTATGCCAACCAGCAACGTAAAAAATCCTATGATGCCGAGCCTGTGAGCTTCACCGCCACTCCGGCTGATTATGCCTATGGAAAGTCGGATGTGGCGATCCTGGGTAGGGAGAGCGCACCGGCCGACCTTCTTTCAAGCCTTAAACTTTTCTATTCCGGATATGGTAAGGAATCTACCGGCTATCCCTCTTTCCCAAGCGCTGTGGTGACTATCCCGGTAGATAAGAAAGCTGTGATGGAAAGAGGCCTTGTAGCGCCCAAAGACACTTCTGAGATTGTGGATCAGATTATGATTAATCTTAGAAACACAAGGGCTTTCAATCAGAAAGGTTATTTGAGCCTGGGAGAGATTCTTATGCTCGATATTATCGCTACTAATGCAGCAGAAGGTTGGCCAAGACCTATTTATTGGGTTACAACCGTAGGCGACGACTATCATCTGGGCCTGACTCCCTATCTACGATCCACAGGTATGGCCCATCAGCTTGTGCCGACCATTCAGGATGGAATCCCGGCGAGAGCCGACCGGGCTTATGATGTCGTGACCAAGAAATACCGCTGGGGAGGAGTCGACTTTGAAGATGGCAATCCACCCTATTTCGACGAAACTGCACGCAGAATGTTGCTCACCACACGCTCCTCAATGTTGGATGTAGTGGCGGAATTAATATATGAGGGCGACAGAAGTTCAGATTCCACAGAGCGTCACGAATATTATGAGAAGGCTCTTGAAGTGGCCAATCTTATTGATTCCAAACTTGATGAACGCACAGCTCCTTATGGACTAAGCATCGCAAGTACGCTGGGCGATCAGTATTGTGAACTGGGAATGCCGGAACGGCTCGACGACAAGAAACTCACTGAAAAGGGTCTTGAGATTCTATGGAAAATGCTTGAAAGATACGCACCCTATCTGGCCTACAACAGGATGGTGGCATTAAATTTCGGCAACCCTGCCCTTACTCCTGAAACACGTCTTATCCCTTATCAATACTATCACTTCGTTGAGATGTATGTGAGATATGGAGGCAACAGGGAGAAGGTGGAGAAACTCGTAAACAAATACGGGCTGACACTTGACGAATTGCAGGACAATTATAATATGTTGTATGGCAGGGGTTATTCATCTCCTGCCGTGGCAGAAGGGCCCGATATCCAGACATTAAAGAGCTATGCTGAAGAAATAGCCAAATATTGTGAGATTGCGAATGAGCTCTCTAAATTATCGCCGTCGGAATATGCAGCCCGCAGCGAGGATGAGAGGCTTGTTGATTCCATGCTGTATGTGGCTATTGAATATTACCGCACTCTGGATCCGGACCTCAATTATCTGCAGGGTTATGAGAATTTTGATAAACTCGATATGGCCCGCACGAAAAGATTGAGTGATGAATACGACCGCAACCATCCGCAATAAACGGAGCGAGGTCATTTTCCACTACTTTACTTTTATTAACAAGCGGCTATGTTTATTGAACGCCCGCCACAAATTTTCCGCCGGCTCTTCCCGGGAGTGTTGTTCCGGAAGGAGTCGGATGAAAACCCGGGGGTAGTGTATCTCACTTTCGATGACGGCCCCATTCCGGAAGTAACTCCCTGGGTGTTAGACACGCTCGACCGATTTGGAGTGAAAGCCACATTTTTCATGGTGGGCCAGAACATCGAGCGGAATCCCCTCCTTTTTGAGGAAGTAAAGAGAAGGGGCCATAAGGTGGCAAATCATTCTTTACATCATATCCGAGGCTTCAACATAAAGGCTGATGATTATTTGAAGGATGTAGATGCGTGTGAGAAATACACGCAAAGCGGTATCTACCGTCCTCCTCACGGAATTCTGACCCCCTCCCAACGTAAAGCCTTGCAGGAGAAGTATGAATTGGTAATGTTCGACTTGGTGACTCGCGACTACAGCAAACGGGTCTCTGCAAAAGATGTGTTCAAGAATATCAGAAGATATGCCCGCAATGGCTCAATCATCGTATTTCATGACTCCTTGAAAAGCTTTGAAAAATTGAAGACGGCTCTCCCCGATTCCCTCTCCTTTCTCCTTTCCGAGGGTTTCCGCTTTGCCCTTCTTTAGCCTGGAAAGCTTTTATAAAAATTTCGGTTTACGTTACCGGGCTATAACAGACCGGACAAACATAAACCGAAAAAATATATACAGATTTACAGATAAGATTCCTAAGCAGGATATTACCAAACCGATTTTAGAGGATAGAAAGTCACGTCTTCAACACCCGAGATACGATCATAAGGCACAGTCGGGAATACCAGGCTTGTGATGGCCACCAGACCGTCGGAGCTCAGGATTTCTACAGAGGAGTCATCCGTGTAGATGTGAAGCTCAAGTTCGTCGGCCTTGGTATCATAAAGGGCACTCATGCTCGGAATGCTGAATAGGCCATGGAAACCAACGTTACCGGAAGCTGAATTCCGGCCAAGAATCACCTTCCCGGCTGCCGGGTTGACATTAACTGTCACGCACTCTCCCATTTCATTACCTATTGTGAAAGTCTGATTCTCTGAAGGATCAAGTTTTACTATCATTTCATAAGCATCCCCTCCGGCACACACGCCATCAGTGGCTGCCGTCAATTCACCGGCAATGCTCTCAATCTCATCTACCACTTTGGAGGTTACAACGGGCGCTCCGTTTAGCTCCGTTAGTTGAAGTTCACGAGGCAGAGTCATTGCAGATCTCCATGGATTACAAGGCACTGCACCAGCATAATTCCAATTGTTCATCCAGCCAATGTATATGCTACGACCCTCATAAGCGTTGCTCCAGGTTACACCTGCATAATTGTCGGCGCCTCCGTCAAGCCATAAAGGATAATCAAGAGGTTGAGCCGTGAATTTTGTGCCATCGAAGTCACCTACGAAATACATTGTGCCGGAACCGCCAACAGGACCACCGGGATTCGTGCTGACAATCAAGACATATTTTTCTCCATCTTTATAAGGGAGCTTGATAAGGTCCGGACATTCCCATTGACCGATATTGCAGCGGTTGTTGTCAATACGGAATTCCGAAAGTTTTTTCCAGGTTTTCAAATTGTCAGAGCCCCAGAAATCTATTGAAAAATCGAAACCTTTAGCTAAGGCCATAATGTATTTTCCTGATTCCTGATGATAGAACACCTTGGGATCGCGGAAATCCGGCATATCGGTATTAGGGATTATAGGATTCCCCTCAAACTGAGTGTAAGTCAGACCACCGTCGGTGCTGTATGCAAGGCATTGTTGCTGATGTTCGCCCGAAGCTGTGTAGAAAGCCAGAATGGCGCCGGCTCCAAAACCGGCCACATTATCCTTATCCTGAATTGCACTTCCGGAGAAAATGTCGCCATACTGATTGGGTGTCATAGCCACCGGCTGTTCCTGCCAATGAAAAAGATCAGTTGACGTGGCGTGGCCCCAGCTCATGTTACCCCAATCATTACCCATTGGGTTATACTGATAATAAAGATGCCACACACCATCTGCAAACACCATTCCGTTGGGATCGTTGATCCAGTTTGCTGCCGGAGTGAAATGCACCTGCGGACGATATTGCTCATCACGTGAGGATGCTGCTACGTCACCTCCCTCTCCCTCTCCTCCGTTATTGTCTTCGATCGGAGACGGCATAGGTATGATATCAGAGAACTTATCATCGTTACAAGCCATCATACCCGCAAGGGTCATAGAGACTGCAATGTATTTTATAAGTTTCATTATTTTTAGATTTTTGAAGGGTTAACAGTCCGGAGGGATGTGACCCTCCGGACCTGAAGAATTATTTTGTTTTCAGATATTCCAAAGAATTCTTGGCAAGAGTGAGCACATTCCCCTGATACGGATTGTTCTTGGGATATGCTGAGATGTCTTTTGATCCGTCGGCATTTTTGAGGGAGAATTCACACCCGCCGTTTCCGATACAAAGGATTGTGCCTTTAAATTCGGTATTACCCTGCTGAGCCTCCCATACATTTAGCTGAGATACCCAGTCGATCTGTGAGTCCCAAGTGCCCAAAGGAATTATTCCGTAAGTGTTAACTATTTCATTATAGCAAGCTTCTTCCTGATTACCAATTCCGGTGAGCACCGACGGAAGATTGAAGAAAAGGCAATTGTGGTCTTCTGTCCAACCGGGACCTTTGAACTTGATGAGTTTTGTTCTGTCGGTAGTCTCATAATCCAGGCCTTTGAAGATTGGATGGGATGAAGCATCTTTCTTGAACTTGCTGCCGGGATGGAGCTCCACAGCGAGTGCCCATGTGTCAGGGTTCCATCCTCCTGCTCCGGTATTGATATTCCTGTCGTTGGTCTTAAGAAGTTCCATTTCAATTCTTCCCAAAGTTCCTACATATACAGTGGCATGGCTCCACAAAAGTAGGTTTCCACCGTTGGTGTACCACTCTTTGATATACGGAGTGGCTGCTTCCACTACTTGAGGCATAGCGAAAACTTCAGCTTCACCCACCTCTTCAAGGTCTCTTAACCAGAAGAGCACACGATACGGTTCAAGATCTGCTATAGATTTGATTTCTGAGAAAGGTATGAACTGGGCGGAGGGATATTCAGAAGTCAGCCATAACCAGGCACAAGCCTCATCGTCGTCACCGTTAGCCACGAGCTCTTCGGGAGTGTCATAGACACTAAGGAAACCTATGGCTGTCTTTCCGATCAGGAGTGAAGAAGTTGACGGCAGGGATAAACCTTCACTGTTTTGGGCCGTCAACGACACGTTCCACTCCTCACCATCAGTAACGTTTGGAATAAGATATTCAGTGGCAGACGCCGGTAGAGTTTCCGTAACCTTTCTATCTCCTGATGTTGCGGTGAGCAGGATATTGTCAGCATCCACCGGGGTATTCCAAGTCACCAAGGCATCGTAGGTTCCATCGGGATTCTCCACTTGAGACATACTCAAACCTGCAATCTGCGTTGCACCGGGACGAGTGTAATACTTCACTACACCTGTGGAGAAATTATGACCGTCTGTCACCTTAAATATGTAGGTATAGGGGATATTGGTATTGATATTCGTATGAGTGAAAGAATTCCCGTTGACCACTTCATTCGATACAATGATATTTTCATTTCTGACCTGCACCTGCATATTATTTCCTATCTGAGGCCAGGACCACACATAGTTGTCGCCTATAAGTTCACCGGTGATTCCGGAAGCATCGATCGGCGCCAAAATCGGATCAACGATCTCTATATCCTTGTTCTGACATGAAGCCATCATAAAAGAGGCCATGGCAAAAACAATATATCTTGATATTTTCATCTTTCTGTGGTATTAATAGGTTGTAGAATTAATTATAGCCTTGGTTCTGGGTATAGAGACCGGGCACATAATAGAGCTGGTTGTAAGGCACCGGATAGAATTCATTCTTTCCGGGAGTGAAACGGGCATCCTTGAGGTATTCCGCATAAGACTGGCCTTCGTACGACACTGTCTGTTCCTTTTCAAAATAGGCATTAAGAGTCTCCGAAGCTATACCCCATCTTTTCAGAGAGAAGAAACGGTCGTTTTCCATAGCCATTTCAAGCCTTCTTTCCCATTGCACACACTGACGAGCGATCTCTTTTGATGAGAAATAACCGGAAGGATATGTGGAAATCTGGCAATAGTCGGCTGCATAAGCAATATGTTTTGCTACAGAATTTTCAGCTCTTTTCCTGATATCGTTGATAATATTTTGAGCTTCAGCAAGCTGACCTAATTCAACGAGTGCCTCTGCACGCATCAGCATAACGTCGGTGTAGCGGAACACGTAGTCGTTCATGGCAAAAGCTTGCCAACTACCATCGTAAGTTTCACCTTTTGAACATTGGGGCACATCCTTAAGGGAGGTATAGTAGCCATAAGTGTTTGGAGTTCTTGAATTCTCTTTTGTCATAGTGAACTCAGCCTCATACTTATAAGGCCAGGAAGGCATGCCTACGGTGTGGAAAAGACGGGGATCGTATTTTTGAGCGGAAGCCACACCTTGTACCGGATAAGAGATATTGTCATTGTAATGGTCAAACATCGGCAGGCCGTTTTCAGTCTTGAAGGCATTAACGAGGTTTTGTGATGGTTTGTGGAAATCCCATCCGCAGCTCCACATACCCCAGCAGCCATTCAACATATTGCTCCAGTTTGCACGTCCGAACTGTGTGTTGTCTTCGCTACGGTCGGAAGTCTGAACAGCAAAGACTGATTCCTTAGAGTTCTTGTATTCGGGCAAGAAGATATCTCCGTAATCTTCAAGGTAGCCATATTGTGAATTCATTACCACTGCGGTGTAGTCAACCACCTTCTGCATATATGAGTTGTTTATATGGCCCACTCCGTTGGAGGCTTCATAACCGTCACCCCAAGCAAGAGTTAGATAGCATTTTGCCAGATAAGCAGCGGCTGCGATTTTGTTTGCACGACCTCCGCCGTCGATGCTTTCATTCTCAAGGCCGTCGTAAGCTATCTGGAAGTCATTGATTACTTTTGCAAAAAGCTCTTCATAGCTATAAAGGTCGTTTCTTGTCTCTTCTTCCAGGTGGTTTGCGAAGATCTCCTCATCTACCCATGGAATTTTGCGGAACATAGTGAGCAACTTATAGTAGAAATGTCCTCTGAGGAAGTGGACTTCTGCAACTCTTCTTGCAGCAGTTTCAGCACCCAGGACGCTTTCTCCGTATTGGTCAAGGGAAACGAGTGCCCGGTTGCAACGAGATATGGCACAATAGAGGCGATACCAAAGTTCGTCAAGTTCGCCGGGGGGAGAAGTAAGTGTCGACCAAATTTCCATCGGATGATAGCCCGTGTCGGTTGTTCCTGAACCACCTTTATAGCAGTCGTCGGAAGAGAAGTCGCCGTAAGGCATCAGATTGAACGGATAAGTATACCAGCAGTCGCCGAGCATAGCATAAGCAGCTGTGACCATCTCATTTGGCTGGGAATATACATAATCCCCGTCGATCACCCCGGTGGGAGTAACATCAATGAAATCGTTGCAGGAGGTGGCTGCAAGAGCAATCATTGAAATGCCTATTATATTTTTGAGTTTCATTTTTCTGTGATTTAAGATTATTAGCTGAAATTATCAGAATCCGAATTGAAGACCGAATGTCACTGAAGTTGAGAGAGGATAAGCCCAATTGGGATTCTCAGGATCAGAACAAGTCAGGTTTTTACTCTTTATTGTGCAGATATTGTTACCTGATACATAGAATCTCACATTAGAGATACCCGTGTGTTTCAAGATTTTCTCGGGGAGGTTGTAACCGAGCTGAAGGGTACGCAATTTAGCGTAGGAACCGTTTTCCACATAGTATGTAGAGGCCCTGCCTTCATCTGCTGTATTGTTAGTGGTCAAAGCCGGTATTGTTGAATTTCTGTTATCCTGAGTCCAGGCGTTGAGCATACGGTCGCCCTTATTGGAACCTGCATCAGTGATGCTCCAGAAGTCAGTCTGGAATTTCTGGTTGTTATAGACATCCTGTCCGAAGACTCCCTGCCAGAACATCTGGAAATCGAAATTATTCCACGACAGATTAACTGTAAGACCCATGCTGAAATCGGGTACCGGGTTGAAAATCCATGTTTGGTCGTCGGCATTGATAACTCCGTCGCCGTTAAGGTCGGCATATTTAAGACCTCCGACACGCGCATTGTCCTGACCGGAAGCAAGCACCTCCTCTTTAGTCTGATAAAGCCCTTCGACAACATAACCTACGATAGATCCGTAAGGTCTGCGGGCCTCAACGAGGTTCTGACTGGTGGTGTGAACATAGGAACCGGTTGTGGAAGAGGGTAGATAAGTCACTCTGTTGCGGTAGAAGTCTCCGTTAAGAGATACACTATATGAAAGCCCGCATGAGTTTACATAATCTTTCCAGCTTGCAAGGAATTCCATACCCCAGTTTCTCAAAGAAGGTCCGTTAGCCCAGGCAGCACCGCCTTCACCCATTGATGCAAGGTAAGCCGGATTGATAAGCATGTCTTTCACATCCTTTATATATGCATCGATAGAACCTGTGAGCCTGTTGTTGAGGAATCCAAAGTCGATACCGGCATTATACTGAATGGTAGTTTCCCATTTGAGGTTGGGGTTTTCTGACTGAATTGCACGATATCCTGACGGAAAAATGCCCGATTGCTGAAGCCAGATGTCATAAGCTGTGGAAGTGACACGGTCGCTACCATAATCAGCCACATACAATGACTGGTAAGCATTGTTGGCGATAGCCTGGTTACCTGTCTTACCCCAAGAAAGACGCACTTTGAGATCGTTGAGCCATGGCTTTTGGATATTTTCGCTCAAGCGGTAGCCTAATGTTGCAGAGGGGAATGTACCATATTTATAATTGCGGCCAAAACGTGAGGAACCATCCCTACGGATCGTGAAAGATGCAAGTATGAGGTTTCTCCAGCTATAATCGATCTTTCCGAAGAATGAGAGGAGAGAATATTGCGATTGGTTACCTGTGAAATATTCAAGACCCGTTGATGCATCCGGCCACATATACTCGGGAGTCTCTACATCGAAATCAAGGTTGCGACCCTCAGTATTGGTGGCAGTCTGACGAAAACATTCAATACCGGCCAATACGTGGAACTGATTTTGCTCCTTTATATTGAAATCGTAGTTGATAGTGTTAGTCCAGGTCCATTTTGTGTCTCTCGACTGGCCGATAGCAGAAGCATTGTTGTCATTGTTGACGATGTCGCTATGGAAAGTATATGTGTAGGCATGTATGAAACCTGATTCATAATCAAGACCGAAGTTAGAGCGGAAAGTGAAACCTTTGAAAGGTTTGATGTCGATATAACCGTTTCCGAAAATTCTCCAGATTTTAAGACGGTTGTCTTTATTGAAAGCTATTTCCCTCATAGGGTTCTGACGGTCGCTCATACCTCCGACGGGACCACCGTAGGTGACTCCGTCTTCCTCAAATACAGGCACGGTCGGAGCCATCTTCAAAGCGTTCTCCATTGGAGCACAGTCAACTTGGTCGGAATAAGTGATTGTGGCATTTTCTCCGATAGTGAGCCATTTGACTATATCGTAGGAATTGTTCATACGCACTGCAAGACTTTGGAAATCGGTATCCTTAATGATACCTGCATTTCTCTTATAGCCAACAGAGAAAAGAGAGCGACTGTTTTCATCAGCCCTTGAGAGTGTGAGGTCATAATTCTGCAGGAAACCTGTGCGTGTGATTTCATCGAGCCAGTCAGTATTGCTGATTCTCATTGTTCTACGTGAATTGATGTAACCATCATAAAGACCGTTGACCATATAGTCTACGTATGCACCTGTGGCCGGATTATAGACTGAGATCGGGAGACCTACAGGAGCATTCAGATTGAGACCATAGTTTGCAGCATAGGCCACCGGATCCATTCCGTCGTTTAGGGCAGCTTGAGCCATGGCTGTGGCATATCCGGGAGTGTCAAGAAGACTCATCTTCTGACTCTTGGTGTAGAACTGGGCTGTCCAGCTTGCTGAGAAATCCACTTTAACCTTGCTGTCGCCACCCTTCTTTCCTTGTTTTGTAGTGATGATGATCACACCGTTGGCAGCACGGCTACCATATATAGAAGCTGAGGCAGCGTCTTTCAAGACCTGCATGCTCTCTATATCGTTCATATTAAGAGTGTTGAGGTTGGTTGTGGTCGGCACTCCGTCGATCACAAACAATGGACTTTGGTCAGCGTTGAAAGAACCGATACCACGGATTCTGACTGTACCGGCTGAAACCGGAGAACCACCATTGTTCGGGGTGATGGTCATACCCGGCACTTTTCCCTGCAGAGCCTGCATGGGGTCGGTGGTGGACGCTGTCTCGAAATCCTTGGTGTTGACTACTGAAACTGAACCGGTCAAGTCGGCTTTTCTTTGTGTAGAGTAACCAACTACCACTACTTCATCCAAAACTTCCGAATTTTCTGAAAGACGCACATCCATCTGAGGAGATACAACTCCCTCAAAATCCTTGTAACCTATGTAAGAGATACGTACTTTAGAGCCTTGCGGCACTGTCAACTGGAAATTGCCATCAATATCAGTAGCGGTGCCTTTCTTTGTTTCTAAAGACAGGACAGTGGCTCCAATCAATGGCTCGTCGTCGGTTGCCGAAACAACCGTACCTGTCACAAGGATATCTTCGGCATAAGCCGACAACCCTGCCAACAGGAATAACATTAAACTAAAGATTGATTTTTTCATGTGTATTTAGTGTTGAAAATTTTTATGGCACAAAATTATAAAGAGCCTTATTATTAGGACTATAACAAATGTGGATTAGAATATAAAAAATGCGTGATGCAACAATTCTTACATAAATCGCAACCATTTTAATAATGCGCCATTTTCATATCATTTCTTTTTATGAGATTATTCAAAATTTAATCGGTACAGTCGTCAACGGCTTTACCGATTAAACTATAATCGCCTGTGTTTTGGTTGAAGTCGGGAACTTATTTCCTGACAATTCCCACTCCTTTCATACCATTGATGGCAATAGTGAGAGGGTCAGGAAGCTCCACTACTCTTAAGGATTCGGATTCATATTTAGCCGGAAGGGAATCGAGATAATCGATATCGTATAAACCATTTCCGGCGGAAGGGTCGACAGTGAAATAACCCACGCCAAAGGAAGTGAGATTCTGGAAGAAATGAGTGCCTTGGGAAGGCTCAATTCTATATCCCGGAATTGCAGTCTCTACCAAAAGGCGCGCGCCGGCAATGTGTGGCCATCTAACAGGGATGCCCAATGCCGGATCGGAAGAACCCCAGCGCCCGGGACCTATCAAGATATATGGCTCATTTTTCTCCACCAGTTCCCGGTTAAGTTTATCAACTTCCAGAGCAAGCGCCGGATTATTGGCACTATTGAAATTATTTTCCCTGACATAGACAATGTGTCTGACGTTGTCCATCACACCATGCCCCAGAGCCTTTTCCGACCGTAGAATCAGTTGGGAGTCATCCACATTCATCACAGAATCATCGAGCATTTCCTTTTTATCCACGATAGGCCTGATCTGGAGCCAATATATTGTGCCTTTTTTCTCTTCCGTGGATGCCTGCGGATTAATGATGCCTGCAAATTCTATCTCCACGGGCCTACCCATAGCATATTGTCCTGTGGATAGCATGAAGTCGACACTATCAGCCAAAGGGAACACCTCCTGACGCAAGACATTTGCAAAAGTGACTACTTTCCGACCCGGGCCCCAGTCTGTGTCTCTAAGCATACGGTCGTTGGGATCAAAAGTTGATACCATATACCTCAATGCATCTGTCTTGAAAGCATCGGCCACAGATATTTTCTTTATATTGAAGCCTTCGTCGGTGGAGAATTCTTCGCTATCGGGAGCCACGCTGCTCAAGCCATAAAGATTCTTCTGAGTATCTCGCAAAGCCAGTTCTATAGTAGAAGTCTGCAAAACATGTCCCGGATGTTTCGGAGAGAATCTCAGCGCCATGCCGCCATCGACAATATATTTTCCAAGACCGGCAGCTACCTCCACCACACCTTCTTCGGATTTTTCTTCCCCGACTGGATAATAGTTGATAGATCTTCCCACTCCGGAAAAAGAAGGATAATAGTAATCGCCATGCCATTCTCCCACCACTTCCTGAATTATGATAGCCATCTTCTCCTGCTCGATGACATTGCTTGTGGCGTTCATATAAGCCTTTGAATCGGCAAAGAAGACAGAGGCATAGACTCCCTTCACAGCGTCGCAAAGAAGACGCAACATCTCTTCGCGATCCTGTAGATAAGGGATCATATAGGTGGAATAAATACCCGCGAAAGGCTGATAATGAGAATCTTCAAGAAGTGAAGAACTGCGGATTGCAAGTGGCTTGTCAAGCACATCGAATAAGGCGCGAAAATCATCAAGCAGATGTTCAGGAAGTTTGGCCCTCAGAAATTGTGCCAGTATTTCGGAGTCCGGAAGTTTGGAGAGGCCCACACGATAAAGGCCGTTGTAATCCATAAACTGATCGAAGATGTCGGTGCAGAGCACCACTGTGCGCGGAATCGTTATCTGCACTCCTTTGAGATCGTCAAATTCCGGATATCGCTTGATGATATGGTCGATAAACGCCAGGCCACGTCCCTTTCCGCCCAGCGACCCCTCCCCTATGCGCTGGAAATTACTGTAACGGTCGAACCGGTCTTTGACAAATATCGCCACCACTCCGCGGTTTTTCATCTTGCGGTATTTCACGATCGAATCGAATATCAATTCCTTCACGGAATCCGCCTCCTCAATCTTAGAGAAGAAATGACGCTTCATTATATCCGCAATGGGGAACAAAGCCCGGGAATATAGCCAGCGGGAGACGTCATTCTTCCGGCAATGAGCATACAGGGCGTCATCAGGGATATTGAATACCTGCCTCTGGAGAGTCTTGAGGTCGGGGATTCTCATAATCTCGTGACCGTCTACCGGATCTTTCACAATAAAATCACCGAAGCCAAAATTCTGTTCCACCGCCTTCCTGAGCTCCTGCGGGAAAGTCTTGGAGTTTTTATCGAGGAAAAGGTATCCTGCTTTCTCGGCTTTCATCCGGTTTTCACTCTCCATGCTTTCAAGGATCACAGGAGTGAAAGGATGGCGTTCATGCAGAGAATCAGCCAAAGTGATTCCGGCGTTGGGATCTTTAACTCCCGCGTGGGGGAAACGCATATCGGAGATCACTCCAAGGATATTCTCCCCGTATTTATCATAGAGAGCCTGAGCTTCCTCATAATCGCGGGCAAGCAGCACTTTCGGACGACCTCTCATTCTTAACATCCTTTCATGCTCGTTGAGCGCTTCTGTCGAGAATGTTCGGCTCTGAATAAAAAGATATCTGAAAAGGTGGGGAAGCACTGAGGAATAAAACCGGATAGAGTCTTCTACCACTACGATGCATTGCACTCCGATATTCAAAATATCGTTTTCGGCATTCATCCGGTCTTCTATCAGTTTTATGATAGCAAGAATAAGATCGACATCTCCCAGCCATGAGAACACATAATCCACTCCGGCAAGGTCTTCATTGGCTATACGTCGTCTCACCTCCTTTGAAAAGGGAGTCAAGACCACGAATGGGATCGACGGATATTCTGCATCGATATTCTTAGCCTCCCGGAAAGTTTCGCTGATATCCACTCCGGGCATTGCTATGATGAGGTCGAACTGCATCTCCTTGAGAAGCCGTTTTGCCTCTTCGTAGGTGGCAGCTTTCACAAACCTCGGAGGGGATGAAAGATGAAGATCTACATATTCGAAATATACCTGTTCCTCCACTCTTCCATCCTCTTCAAGCATGAAGGAGTCGTAGGGTGTCGCAATCAGAAGCACAGTGAAAATGCGCTTCTGCATAAGCTTCTGAAATTCTGTTTCTTTAAGGAACCTGGGCATTGTGGCGTGAGAGGAAATCGTCGAGGGCCGATGTCATGGAGGGCATCTCTTTGGTGGGAGCCTCAATAGCAAGTTCAAGGCCGGAGTCTTTGACAGCCTGTGCCGTAGGCGCACCGAATGTGCCTATCAATGCTTTCTGTTTACCATCTTTCACGAAATCAGGCACATTCTTCAACAGGGAATGAATTCCCACCGGACTGAAGAAAAGCATCAGGTCATAGTCACATTTCTCGTCAGGTGTGAAATCATTGCTCACCGTGCGATACATCATCGCAGGGGTAAGGTCGATTTTTAACGCCGAAAGAGCTTCCATTCTTTCGGGTAGGATATCGGAAACCGGGATAAGGAATTTTTCCTTATGGTTTTTCTGGACTGCTGAAATAAACTGTGGATCGTCGAGACGCCCTGTGAGCCCGAAAGAGATCTTGCGCTTACGATAGACTATATATTTCTGAAGGTAAAGGGCTATCTGCTCCGTGGTGCAGAAATAACGCATGGTGTCGGGCACATTTACACGCGATTCTTCGCAAAGTCTGAAGAAATTGTCAATTGCAGTGCGAGCAGTAAAAATTACAGCCGTATATTCGGCCAAATTAATTTTTGACTGACGGAATTCTTTGACTGTCAGCGGCTCCACCTTTATCATTGGTCGGAACACTATTTCTACGTCATGTTTCTTTGCAATCTCGAAATACGGAGATTTAGGTGAGGTAGGCTGAGGTTGCGAAACCAGAATCTTCTTAATTTTCATAGGTCAGAGGTCATCGTTACTACAGACTTAGAGGTCTATAATTACTCGCTCGGAGAGAGGATACAGGCTGAAATACACAGATTTCCTTCACTGTATGGGTATCGGCTGCGACAAAAATCTCACAGAATCTTGTCCAGAAGAAGAGAGATCCGATAGCACAAAATCAACGGAATAATTTCCAGACTGCAAAGGTAGCATAAAAAAAGCACCCAAGACGAAAATTGATAGAAAAAAATCCTGTAACCTTTCCAGATAAATACCAATTTCGCCAGAATAAAAACGAGCAAAGCAAGAGAGGCGACTCCGGGAGCGGTCTGTGGCAAACAGATTCCCACAAGAGCCAGAATAAAAAATGCCGGTGCCATAAGTGCCTGACTTGCAGAGAATCCCTTGACCCATAATTCGGCATGTGAACGGTCACTAAACACCCAACCGACAGCTGCATAAGACCACCACATGAAGATACTATATCCGGCCGCTACAACCATTCCCCAAAGCATCCCGATGGCCGAAATGGGTAAGGGATCGCCCGATGTGAGAAAAAAGCGAAGAAAACAATAACCGATGATTCCTGCGCATCCACACCAGAGAATATTCAGCATGACGATAAGACTCGTTTCCCTGACAGTGTCGTCGAAAACATTCTGTCGCGTGCGAGTTTCTATGAGATTTCGGAAAATAGTAAGTGCATATTTTATGTTGTTTCGGAATCTCAGGGCAATAATGAGAAAGAGCAGGAAAAGTCCTGTGAGTATGAATGAAATGCCGTTCCCATTGTCCGACCTCAGAGGTGCCCTTTCGGGAGGTGGCGGAGGTGTCAGCAACAATCCGTAGACCGGTTCGGGCGCGGCAATGGTATCAAAGGTTTCAAAAACCGCTTGACTTACGGTTGATATCGAATCGTTCAGAGCCATCCCTCTTTCTTATACCAGTCAGCAGCATTTCTCACCCCCTCTTTTAGCGACACCATCGGATTGAAACCGAAATCTCTCTTTGCCTTACTGACATCGGCATCCCAGTTTCGCTGCTTCATGATATTGTATTTATCGCGATTAAGGGTGGAAGGTTTCATTCTTGCCACACCCCATTTTTCAGCTACTGCCGACACGGCTTTGACAGCCCACAGAGGCATCGGAAGGGACAGGACATGCTTGCGTCCGATGGCTTCGGCAGCTATTTTACGAAATTCTTTCTGAGTGTAGGACTTATCCTCGGAAATAATGTAGGTATTGCCGGCAGGGGCTTTTTCAAGGGCATCAAATACTGCCCGCGCGAGGTCCTCCACATAGATGAAAGTGAGAAGTTGTTTCTTATATCCTGCCGAGAAATCAAATCCTTTGGAAATCGACTGCAACATCAGGTAATAATCTTTGTCACGTGGACCGTAGATGCCTGTGGGCCGAAAAATTATATACGGGATGCCCTCCATCTGAAGGAGCATTTCTGCTTTCAGTTTGGAAGCACCGTAACGAGTGTTGGGAGCCGGAATATCTGTCTCCCGGAATTTGGCGCCATCTTTTTCGTGGGATGGGCCATGAACCGACAAGGAGCTCATCAGAAGAAATTTGTCAGGCACCTTCCCTGTCGCCTTAAGTGATTCGAGAAAATTCTTCAGATATTCATAATTCACTTTTGAGAAATCGGAGAAAGAAATCGCCTTGGTGGCTCCAAGATTATATACAATCCAATCCCATTTCTGATCTCCGGGCATGGACTCTTCGATGGTTTGAGCGAGAGAGTCGGGATTATCGAAGTCGAAGGTTACGAATTTGATAGCCGAGTCGGCAAGATATTTACGTGAAGTCGTTTCTCTCACTCCGGCATAAACCTCACATCCTCTGCGGAGACCCTCTTCTACAATGAAACCTCCGGCAAACCCTCCTGCCCCGACCACCAATACTTTCCTCTTATCCATCTGATTGCTCCGATTTTTATGTCACAAAATTACAAAATTTTCTGTTACATCGGATATTCACGAAGCTATCGGGTCGGAAAGATAACTTACCGGGGAAAATAGGAAAAGTCCCCTCAAATAGCGGATTACTCCCGATATATGGAGTATTGGAAGTATCGGTTGAAATAACTCCGACTTCAGAAATAAGCAAGGAAAAAGTGACTGTGAGTCAATAAGTGGGGTTACATCTAAAAAAAAGAATTAAATTTGTAACCGATATGAAACATCGACATTTATTTCATCAATTAACCTTATCTAAAAACCAAGCTCTTAAATTGAGAGCTCGTATTAAAAGAAATCTCATCTTACTTCCGGTCCTTATAATATCGATTATACTTGTAGCAGGGTGCGAGGAAAAAAAGATATATAAAATCGGGATCTCACAGTGTAGCAGCGACGACTGGCGCTCAAAGATGAATCAGGAGGTGATGCTCGAGGCAATGCTTCATGATGATGTCGAGGTGGAGATCCGATCGGCCAACGATGACAGCGAAAAACAGATACGGGATATAGAATATTTTGCTTCAAACGGGTTTGATGCAATATTGGTTGCACCCAACGAGGCTGAAGCCCTGACTCCCGAAATCAGGAAAATTCATAATATGGGTATTCCTGTGATTATTTACGACCGTAATATCAACGATTCTTCCTACACACAGAGAATCGGGGTGGATAATGTCTGGCTTGGATCGCAAGCGGCGAAATATTCCGCCATGCTATTCCCGAATGGTATAAGAGCCTTGGAAATATTTGGTTTGCCGGGTTCAACACCGGCCCGTGACAGGAGCCATGGATTCAATGCTGTAGTGGATTCGGTGGGTGGCATTGTGTTGGGAGGAGCTCCGGCCAACTGGAGGCAGGATAAGGCAAGAGAGAAAGCCGACTCCCTTATAAGGGAATATCCTCAAGTGAATCTGATTTTTGCCCACAACGACCGCATGGCGATAGGCGCTTGGGAAGCAGCCGAGGCACTCGGACGAAAAGATATAAAGATTATCGGAATTGATGCAGCACCGGAAATCGGCCTTAAAGCCGTGGCCGAGGGCAAGATCGACGCTACTTTCATGTATCCCACTCAAGGGGAGCGATTATTGCGTGAGGCACTCAATATACTCAAAGGAGGGGATTTTGAGCGGGAAGTGATGTTGCCGACCACATCCGCTGTGGATGCTTCCAATGCCGACATTTTGCTCCTACAGAATGAAAATATCGATGAGAGTTCTGAAAAGGTTTTGCAACTTCGCCATCAATTAGATGATTTCCAAAGTCTTCATAATGCCCAGACCGCTTTGTTCTATGCCATTATCGCCATTCTTGTGCTTCTCTTCGGGGTGCTATTCTTAGTGTTGCGAACCTACTGGGCCCACCGGCGCCATCAAAATGCTCTTTTGCGGCAGAACAAACTACTTGAAGAGGAGCGTGACAAACAAAAGGAGCTAAATGAGAAACTCGAAGCCGCCACTCAGTCGAAGCTTATTTTCTTCACCAATGTGAGTCACGATCTACGCACCCCCTTGACTCTTATCGCAGAACCTGTTGCACAGTTCAACAAAGCCGATAATCTGACTGCGCCCCAAAAAACCCTTGCCAAGATAGCCGACAAGAATGTGAAGATTCTTCAGCGTCTCATCAATCAGATCCTGGATTTCCGAAAATTTGAAAACAACAAGATGACCCTCAACCTCAAGGAGGTGAATTTCAACAATATTGTGAAAGATTGGCTCGAATCTTTCCATGCGGTTGCTAAAAAACGAGATATCAATCTGCAGCTGGAGGAGCCAAAGGAAGAACTTTTTATAGCCATAGACCCCGAAAGGATCGAAAGGGTTTTCTTCAACCTGGTTTTTAACGCCATGAAGTACAGCCCTGACAACAGCACAATTAAAGTCAGTTATAAAATTGACGGAGAAGAATTAATCCTCAGGGTTGAGGATCAGGGAGAGGGGATAACCGAGGAGAATCTCCCGAAAATTTTCGATCGTTTTTATCAGGTGGATAAAGTCAGACCAAGAGGAAGCGGCATAGGGTTATCACTGGCCAAAGCATTCGTGGAATTGCATGGAGGCTCGATAACCGTGGAAAGCGAGGTAGGGAAAGGCTCTACATTCACCGTGACAATTCCCGTGATGCATGTAGCCGAAAATGTGGCTGACTACACAAAAGGTATCACGTCGCAAGATGTGGAAGGAGTGATGGAAGATGTAGAGGCAGATCGGGAATTCACGGAAGAGAAACCGGTTGTGCTGGTGATTGACGACAATAAGGATATCCGGGAAATGGTTTCTACATTGCTCCGGGAAGACTACAATGTAGTGGGAGCCTCCAACGGGAAAGAGGGTATAAGGAAGGCATCCAAATATGTGCCTGATCTGATAGTCTGCGACGTGATGATGCCGGGCATGGATGGCATGGAATGTTGCCGACGGTTGAAATCCGAACCTGTTACTTCCCATATCCCGGTTTTGATGCTGACGGCCTGCAGTCTTGATGAACAGAAAGCGCAAGGTTTCGATAGCGGAGCCGACGGATATCTCCCTAAGCCATTTTCATCTGTAGTGCTCAAATCGCAGGCAGCCTCGCTTATAGCCAACCGAAAGAGGATAAAAGACCTATTAGGCGAAAGGAAGCACCTGCAATCGGATGAAACGAAAGGGACGAAAAAACAAATAGAGGGAAACGGCGATATCGATAATGAATTCTACAGCCGCTTCTTAAAAGTTTTTGAAGAAAGAATGGGTGATCCCGACCTGAATGTGGAGGCTATCGCTTCGGAACTTGGTTTCGAGCGCACGCAACTATATCGAAAGATAAAGGCAATCACCAACTATTCACCTGTGGAACTGATGCGCAACCTGCGCTTGAAGAAAGCCCGGAATCTTTTGATGGGCTCCGAAAAAACCATCAGTGAGATCTGTTATGAAGTGGGTTTCTCGACTCCTGCATACTTCACTAAGTGCTATCGCGACCAATACGGGGAAACTCCTTCGGAGACGCGCAACAAATAGTCTATGGCCAATCTCAGGGCCTGAATTTTTCAAGAGCGGAAATTGACCTTCCGCATGTCTCCGCAATCTTCGAAGGCAGAGTGCATAGCGAAAGCCGACCGCAAGTTGTGAGATATATGCCCCGTCCTGGCTACCTTAAGATAGTCGCGCAGAATCGGTTTATAGTCCGGATGAACGCATTTCTCGATGATCACCTCCGCCCTCTCCTTAGGAGAAAGATTTCTAAGGTCAGCAACACCCTGCTCGGTTACAATCACTTTCACGCTATGTTCGCTATGGTCTACATGTGTCACCATTGGAACTATAGTAGACAAAGCGCCTCCCTTCTGTATGGATGGACATAGGAAAATAGAGAGATATGCATTGCGGCAGAAATCCGCCGATCCTCCTATGCCGTTCATGATCTTTGAACCGGTGACATGGGTGGAATTGACATTGCCATAGATATCACATTCAAGAGCTGTATTCATCGCAATGAGTCCAAGACGTCTCACCACCTCGGGATGATTTGAAATCTCAGCAGGACGCATAAGCAGTTTGTCTCTGAAAAACTCTATGTCATCCATGAATTCGAGCATGGAATTGTCGGAAAATGCAAGCGCGCATGTCGAGGCAAATGTGCATTTCCCTTTATGCATGAGCTCCATAACCGCATCCTGCACAACCTCTGTATACATCTCGAACTGAGGGATACCGGGATGGTCGGCCAGTCCATGAAGGGCTGCGTTGGCAATATTTCCCACCCCGCTTTGCACCGGTAGGAATCCCTTTGGAATCCTTCCCATCTTTAATTCGTGGGCAAGGAATTCAGCCACATGTGCACCGATAGCCCGAGTGGTGTCGGAAAGAGATGTGAAAGAACTTATACTTTCAGACGCGTTGGAAGGCACGACTCCGATAATCTTCTTTGGATCTATTTTTATCACAGGACTTCCGATTCTGTCTGAAGGCTTGTAGATGGGTATTTCCCGCCTGTTAGGAGGATCAAGCGGTATGTAATTATCGTGGAACCCCCGGAAAGAAGTATGATAATAGGAACTATATTCCAAAATAACATTTTTAGCCATTCTGGCAAAAAGGGGCGTCATCCCTATTCCGGCCCCGAGCACCACTTCTCCGGATGGATTCATCTCCGTCACCTCGATAACAGCAACATCTATGTCTCCCATAAAACCATAACGCAGATCCTGGCTCATGTGGCTCAGATGTGGGTCGTAATAGTCTATTTCACCGGTGTTGGCGCTATTACGTGCATCAGGGGAGCCCTGATAAGGAACCCTCTTGGAGATTGCCTTGGCTCTGGAAAGTGCTCCGTCGACATAATCATTGGTCGACGCACCGGTGTAAAGAGTCACCTTGAAAGGTTCACCGGCGTCATGGAGAGTTTTTGCTTTTTCAGCCAAAGCCACCGGAACAACCTTGGGAGTTCCCGAAGCTGTAAAGCCGGAAGTAGCCACCGTGGCGCCGTTTGGGATATGACTCACTGCCTCTTCGGCAGTTATGAATGGAAAGCTCATGAGTTTTTCGGTAGTGGATTAAGGTCATTTCCAGACCCTCTCTTTTGGGTAATCGGGTCTAAAGAATTAAATTTGCACAAAAATACCTTTTTTGTTCAATTTAACAAAGAAAAACTGAGTTGTTAAAAAACAATAATATTCAACCATTCCTTCTCCCGGAAAGGATTTCAGGAGATTCCTCTTCTAAAAAACTGAGGATTGAGACCTACGGTTGCCAGATGAATGTGGCTGACTCAGAGACGGTAGCAGCCGTCATGGAGATGGCCGGTTATACCCTAACTGAGAACGATGAAGAAGCCGATGCTGTGTTTTTAAACACATGTTCCATTCGCGATAATGCAGAACAAAAAATTTTTTCAAGGCTTTCTTATTGGCGTTCGCTCCGACGAAAGACGGGACGCAACATCCTGATAGGGGTGATCGGCTGTATGGCCGAAAGACTAAAACATCAGTTGATAGAGGAGCAAGGGGTGGATCTTGTGGCCGGACCGGATGCATATCTCGATCTTCCCAATCTCATTTCAGCTGCTGAAAATGGTGAGGAGGCAATAAATATAGAACTTTCCACCACTGAGACCTATCGAGACATCATCCCCTCAAGAATCGGAGGGGGAGGAATCAGCGGTTTCATATCCATAATGCGGGGCTGCAACAATTTCTGCTCTTATTGCATAGTGCCTTACACGAGGGGCAGAGAGCGCAGCCGGGAACCCCAAAGTATCCTGAAAGAACTTGACGATCTTCAGAAGCGTGGATTCAAGGAAGTGACGCTGCTGGGCCAGAATGTCAACAGCTACCGATATGAAGGCTCCGATGGGAGAGTCACTGATTTCCCCTCCCTGCTGACTCTTGTCGCAAAAGCTGCACCCGACATGAGGATAAGATTCACGACATCTCATCCAAAAGATATGAGTGATGAAATAATCTCGACTGTGGCGGCATTTCCCAATATCGCAAGGCATATTCATCTGCCGGTGCAAAGCGGCAGCAATTCGGTATTAAAGGCAATGAACCGGAAATACACGCGCGAATGGTATCTCGACCGCATCGCTGCCATCCGAAGGATTTTGCCCGACGCTGGAATTACGTCCGACCTTTTCACCGGTTTCCATGGAGAAACAGAAGAGGATTTTCAACAAACGCTGTCTATCATGGAAGAAGTGGGGTTTGACTCCTCATTCCTTTTCAAATATTCAGAGCGCCCCGGCACTTACGCATCCAAACATTTGCCTGACAATGTGCCGGAGGATGTCAAGATTGAGAGGCTCAACCGTATGATTGCCCTTCAGAACGAACTCTCTCTACGTAACAATAAAAAGGAGATAGGGAAGGAGTATGAAGTGCTCGTGGAAGGTCGTTCAAAACGAAACCCGGAAGAACATTTCGGACGCACTTCGCAAAACAAGGTGGCTGTGTTCCCTAAAGGTGACACCAAACCGGGAGATTTTGTGAAAGTGAGAATTACGGATGCCTCCTCCGCTACGCTCAAAGCAGTTTTGGTATAAAAAAACACCCGTTCCCATGCAGGAAGACAACAAACAAACCTCACCGGTATCGCCGGCACCGATGACCGTAGATTTCGATCCCGATCAGATTCCCGATTCTCCCACTTCAGGGGGATACTACTGGTTCATAATAATCTATCTGGTGCTCCTGAGTGCATTCGGTTCCTTTGTAAACGATATGTATATCCCGACTCTTCCGGTGATGTGTAAGGCTTTTAACTGCTCTGTGTCCACATGTCAGCTGGGTCTCACTTTCGGAATGATCGGGCTTGGATTGGGACAAATGCTCTTCGGACCGTTCAGTGACAGATGGGGACGCAAGCCTATACTATATGTGGCTATGGTGGTATTTGCCATCGGAGCGTTTTGCTCGGTGTGGTCAAAGAGCATCTGGGAGTTTATATGGTGGAGACTGGTTCAGGGATTCGGGGCTTCGGGGGGCTACTTCCTTGCCCGCACCATACCGGCTGATATGTATCGAGGCCAGGCGCTTGCCAAGGTGATGGCTCTTGTTGGTGCGATCAACGGTTTTGCTCCGGCGAGTGCCCCGGTGTTAGGTGGTTTCGTGTCTCATGCAATCGGATGGAGAGGTATTTTCTGGATTCTCTTCGGATTCAGTATCCTTCTGCTTCTGTTGGCTCCCGCGTTAAAGGAGTCTTTGCCAAAACCCCGAAGAGTGCAGGGTCATTTCGGAATAGCCTTCAAGAATTACATCTATCTTGTGAAAAATAAGCGGTTTATGGTTCATTCTCTGTTGAAGGGCGCTGCATTGGGTCTGATTTTCGCTTATGTTTCAGCAGCCCCCTTTATTATCCAGAGCCATTACCATTACAGCCAGTTGCAGTTCGGGCTCTTTATGGGTTTCAATGCAATATTCATCGCTTTGGGGGCAACGTTCGCCCTCACCTTCAAACCTCTGAAGAAAGCAGCCGTCTATAGTGGATGGGGAATTCTGTTTCTGACAGTGGGTCAGGGAATCTGCTTGTTTCTGGTGCATAGTGTTTGGGTCTATGAAGCCTGGAATATTTGTATAATCTTCTGTATCGGCATGATTTTCACAGTGTCGAACACTCTCGCAATGAATGAAGGGCGACTCTATGCCGGAGATGCCTCTGCTTTACTCGGATTCATTGGTTATGTTTTCGGAGGTATAGCCAGTCCGGTTGTCGGACTTAACAATGTGCTTCACTCCACGGCTATAACTCAGGTGGTCTATGCACTGGTTATCCTCTTATTCGCCCACATGACAAAAGTGATACCGGCGGAACTCGTCCCGACATTCCAAAGTGCAGGACGCGCCGGGCTACCTCAATACCCGAAACCGCTGGCATCTACAAAAGCTGACTCTCCGACAGCCACGGAAGGATCGGCTACCACTGAGGATGCGGCTGCTACTACCACTCCCCTATCTTCCAATTCTTCAACCTCAAACGCTTAATATCCGCTTTAGCCGTGGTTAAAGATATTTCGATCGACGATTTCAACTATAATCTTCCGGAAGAGAGAATTCCCCTCCACCCTTTGAAGCAGAGGGATGAGTGTAAATTGCTCGTAAGGACTCCCGAGGGAAATATTTTCCACAGGGTCTTTAAGGAATTACCGGATTTGTTACCACCGGGGGCTCTGATGATCTGCAATGACACCAAAGTGATCAATGCACGCCTTACCTTTCATAAATCCACCGGGGCACAAGTGGAATTGTTTCTGCTCGAACCTGTGGACCCGGCTGATTATACCCTAAGTTTTCAGAGTCGTAAATACTGCTCTTGGAAATGTCTCGTCGGGAACTCCAAAAAATGGAAAGATGGGCTAATCTTCGCAGAGATTCCCTCAGGGAATGATGATATTATAAAGATGCAGGCCGTTAGAAAATTGGCTAACGAAGATGGTTCTTCAGTAGTGGAGTTTTATTGGGACCGTCACGAATTCACTTTCGGCCAATTGATAGAATTGGGAGGTGAAATTCCAATTCCTCCTTATTTGAATCGCAAATCGGAGAAAGCTGATCTACAGGATTATCAAACTGTTTATGCCCGGGCTAAAGGATCCGTGGCAGCTCCGACTGCAGGACTTCATTTCACCCCTCGGGTGTTTGAAAGTCTGTCTGCCCACGCAGTTGATGTAGAGAAAGTGACCCTCCATGTCGGTGCGGGCACATTCCGACCTGTTAAAAGTGACACAATAGGCCATCATGCCATGCACTCCGAGCCTTTCTCCGTCAGCAAAACTTTGATAGAGAAACTTATTGTATGGAAACGGGAAAAGAAACCTGTGGTGGCTGTCGGGACCACTTCCGTACGCACTCTCGAATCCCTTCCTTATATCGGCCGTGCTATACTAAGAAATGTCTCGGATCCTTTCACTATCTCCCAATGGGATGCATACGAATCGGAAGATCAAATCAGTAATCGGGGACAAAACAAATCAAGTGAAATATCTGATTTTGATACTATTGAGGCTCTGAAGGCCATCTTAAAATTGATGGAAAAAGAGAATCTTGACAGCATCACGGCCTCCACTTCAATCATGATAGCACCGGGGTTCAAATGGAGAATCACCGACTGTATGGTCACAAATTTCCACCAGCCTAAATCCACCCTGCTCCTCCTTGTGTCATCCTTCCTTGGAGGCCATGAATGGCGTTCAATCTATGAGGAGGCTCTCCGTGGAAATTATAGATTCCTCTCTTATGGGGATGCCTGTCTCCTAATCAAGGAGTCCCTGGTCTAAGTCCAAGGCATTATCACATTACTTCAAAAATCTGATAACTACGGTATTACAATTCTGAATATCAGATCTTTGTGGGTCAACCAACTTTCGCCAGTTTGCGTAAAGCATTTTGTCGATAAGTCCCTTGTTGGCTGGTGTAGACCTACAATAGCAAGCCTCCTTGCGGATAAGGAGGGCAATTTTGTATAAATCAATATTTCTTCCCCTTGCCGTCTTCATAAAGAAAGAGCTGCTTGTGGAATGTACCGGAATCCTTTAATCCCTTTTCTATATCCCAACATTTAGAAAGTATGGGAATTCTTTTGATTATAATAAACAAAAACATGTAATTTTATTCAGCAATACTAAACAAATTCCCTAAAAATGATTTATGATATTAAATTTTATGGTATAATTGAAAAAATTAGAGATGGGAAAATCACAAAATCTTACACATATTTACAAGTAAATCAGCCAATTAGTTAATTCCAAAAGGCTGAACTATCCTTATATGATTATTGCCTTCTTATATCGAACTCACGTTAATTTATTCTTTATTCTCAATATAATATTTCTATTGGTTTCTTTTGAATTCTTCCAGTCTTGGGATGTCGGAATCCGTGAATCCGGCTAATTCTATGGTTACTTCCATAGAATAGCCTTTAGCTAACATACGTTTGGCAAATTCTACCTTTTCTTTCAAAATAACATCGGCATTCTCGTTTAATCTCTGACGCGTGATCGTATGTTTTAACTTACCGAATACGAAATTGAATTCTAAAGATGTCTTTGTTTCGGTGGCTTGTAGATCCGGCATTATAAGATTCCCGAGAATCTCACCAATCCTTACCATCCCTTTTTTCTTGAATTCATCAGAGTCGGAGTCATGCATCTCGAGCAATGTTCTTTTCAGTTCTCTTACCTCAGCAAAAGTATTTATGATTGCTAAAGTTGTTTGGGTGGCTATTGGACTTTTCAGGATAGTAGCAAGCATATATAAGCCCCGTTCTGTAAATGCTTTTGGAAGATACTTTATGTTATGTCCTCTTCCTTGTTTTTCCTTCAAGGTCGAAAATTTCGACCTTGAACATTCAGTCTCTTCTTTGGTAAGTTCAAAAATAAAGCCTTCCGGAAATTTATCCGGGTTGTTACGTACTGCTTCATTCACCCGTTTTGTTTCAACTCCGTAAAGTTTTGCAACTTCAAAATCCAAGATTACATCTTGTCCTCTTAAAGATATAATCATTCCTTTTACTTCTTCTATTTTTACTATATCGGCCATAACTTAATTTTTATTTAGGGGTTCCGGAGAGACTACTGATATAGTAACCGGTTATTATTGTGACGTCAGGCTGAAAGAGGAAATGTAGTTGGAAGGATTGACAGGACGTCCGTAATACCTGGTTTCGAAATGTAGATGAGCTCCGGTGGCATTCCCGGTGGTTCCGCCAAGTCCGATAGGATCCCCGGCTTTTAGCATAGCTCCCATGTCTGCAATTCCTTTCTGCAAATGCCCATATAGGGTTTCCATTCCGCCGGAATGGCTGACAACTATGTATTTTCCATAACCTCTCGGATCATAACCGATCTTTGTAACAACACCCGGGAGAGCACACCTGACAGTGTCGCCTGCTGTCAGAGCGATGTCTACACCATAATGAAATCTATGAAATTTTTTGCGGTAGCCATAGCCTGATGTCAATCTACCCTCCGTCGGAGTTTGGAAATCACTCATTTCATAATCAGGCAGTTCCCCCTCATAAGGCACATATCTGAGACGTCGGCCATAGGATAATCTTCTTCCTGTCTTGGGAGCCCAGTCGCCCGTTTCGTGGTAACCATGTTCGCTATAAACATCGGCGAGATAAGCAAGCACTCCCTCGGTAACGCTTTCCGGCACTACTGCATCGATATAGTAATCACTTACAATATCAGCCAATTCAGAAGGATAATAATCCGGGACGGAATCCTCTTCTGAAACCAACGCTCCCACAAGATCTAAAATAGCTGTCTTTCCCCCGGACTCTTTTCGAGACTGCCCGACGACATCAAAGACCCCTGCCAACACTAATGGCAAGAAAAGTAATAAAGATTTTTTCCTAAGAATCTTGATAATCACTATCCTTTTTTTCCCCCTTTTTGGATCTTTTCCACAACTTCCAGCCTTTCGACTCACCATCTTCTTCGATGTTATCATCGGATCGGCCGGCTTTCAGTTCATGAGCCTTTTTCTTGTATTCTTCCACAAGAGGAGTGCCGAAAAGGATCCATGCGGCACAAGCCACCAAAGCCAGGAAAGCGCATCCCCCGATTATCAGGCCCTTACGTGGGGAGGTGGGACGGATCGGCACGGTAGCCGGTGTGATTTCTGTATATACAGGGGTCGTCTCTTGAACTCTCGACTTAGCAGACTGGACCTGAAGAGCTGTTTCATTATAAAGATTGAAAGCAAGCGAAGATTCGTTTTCGAGTCGTTCTTGGGTCACTTGAGCCGAGCGAGTGGCGAGATTCTGATTACGGTCGATATAATCTGCCAGGCGTTGCTGAGCCTTATAATATTCCTGTTGAGCTTCGTCGTTGAGTTTCTGAGCATATTCCAGATCCTGACGAGCCTTATTTGTACGATAGTTTGTGACATACTCCCTGAGTCGGTCGACTACCGTGTCGACAAGCACGGCACTCACCATCGGATCCTGCATAGTGGTCTCGATAGTGATGACATTGGTTTTCTGGTCGATACTGGCTGAAATTCTCTTCCGCAACTCCATCACCAGTCCATTCTCCTCGGGGGTAAGTTTGAAACTATTAGTGACGTGGTTTTCATCCTTTTCTTTATCCTTTTTCCCACGGAAGATACCCATGACGAAACCGATCGTTTTTCCGGGGACACTCATAATCACCCCCCACCATGGACCTCTTGTTTCCTCCTCAAGGTATTCTCTTACCGTGAATGTTTTGCCCTCCTTATTAGTAACGGGGACATCAAAAAGACTTATAGCAAAAGGCACAGATTCCACTATATCGGGATAAAGCGTAGGATATACTGCATCGGACCCGGTATTACCACCAGCTGAAATACCGGCCATAGATGCCAAAGCACCAAGTCCACCAGATATTGGGGTTCTTGAACTCTGCGATTCCGGAGCCAGTTTCACAGAAGTGGAATATTCTTTGGGAATACTGAAAGCGATAATAAGTCCGGCCAGCACTCCCCACATCACCCAAATCAAAAGGGTCTTGCGCTGGTCCCAAAGCCTGTAAACCAGTTCCAACAGATCAATCTCTTTCTCCTCCTGTGAGCCGGCTCCATTTGAAGCCGAATTGTCAGGAGAGGAATTGTCAGGAGCATCATGGTTGCGTGGCTCATTGTCATCGAGCGCCACCGGTTGAGTCTCTCTATTCTTATCTATACCCATCAGATTCCTACCTGAAAATGTTTAAGATTGTAGCCGCGAGAGTAGCCACAGACGTGAAGCTGCTCGCCAATGCCATGATCTGGGTCCAATTGACCCCGGAATTTGCCGACTTCGACGGTACAATTATCTGGCACCCCGGTTCTATGGGAGAACTTCGTTTTGCTTTCGCCACCGTACCGTTAAGATAGACTATGAAAGCCTTTCCTTTCCTTGCTCTTTCGCCGTAGCCACCTGCCTGATCGATATAATAACCAAGTTTCTTACCCGGCTCATACACTACCGAGTTCGGGAACATCACATCGCCCGATATCTTCACAGTACTCTGGAACTGCGGTATATAAAGTTGATCTCCTTCCACAAGCACAAGATCATAATGGCTTCCCGGATTCTGCAAGGCTTTCTCAAGATCGATACCTACATTATAGGTTTCTGCCACCTCTATCTTAGTCAATGAAATGGAGTCTCCACCGTTTTCCTGGTTCTGGGCCATTGCCAGTTTCAAAGCCTCCTTACGCGATTCATATTCAGCCTCTGAAAGCTTTCTTTCGAGATGTGCTCCCTTCACATAAGCAGCATCGAGCACTCCTCCGGCTCTACGGATAAGGTCTGATACCCTTTCATTACGCTTTTCAAGCACATAATCTCCGGCAAACAGCACTTCCCCGTTCACTGAAACGGAAGCCTGCGGTTCGTAACCGGGACTTTGTCTGACATGCACCATATCATAAGGCTGCAGCATGAAATTCACCCCTGAACCCACTTTGAGAGTCTGGTCAATTGCTACTGAAAAAATCTTTGCAAGCTGTTCGGTCTGCTCGGTTGCAGCCGGGTCGACGATACGGCGGGCGATATCCACACGAGCGGTAGAGGCACCCTCCAAAAGGCCACCCGCCTGTAGGATAAGGTCTTCAAGTGATGTGTTCTCTGCGTATGGGTATTCACCAGGGAAAGCCACCTGGCCTTCGATTGTCAAGACCCCTCGGTCGATAATCTCCTCGATACTGGAGACCACCAGAATATCATTTTTCTTCAATTCCACATCCGGTACTCTTCCGGTCAGAATATCGCCAAGGTCGAGGGCCATCACCTGGAGCTGCAATTCCGGCCCCTCGCGATAAAGGAGGGCCCTGCCGGTATAGGCATCCTCTGTGAGCCCTTCCGCCACTGCCAATAGTTCAGCCACTGTCTCTACATTCGGACCTATGGCATACATCCCGGGACGC
The DNA here is from genome assembly GCA_022509205.1 of Muribaculaceae bacterium. Classification (GTDB taxonomy): domain Bacteria; phylum Bacteroidota; class Bacteroidia; order Bacteroidales; family Muribaculaceae; genus Lepagella. The sequence goes on from JAFLTR010000004.1 coordinate 74,368, forward strand.
ATCACTGATCCCCTCAGTTCTACCTTATTGGCATAACGGTCTAATACTGTACCTACAGTTATTACATCACCATCCTGAAGATGATAATTATTGAAATCGTTTTTATCGACGTTATAAAGTTCGTTTTCATACCCGGTGTAACGCTGGAGTCTAACCATACCCGAGTAGGCATCTCCGGAAAATCCTCCGGCATAGTTTATGAGGGTTTCAACAGTTTCCTTTGGAACCATCTCATAATACATCGGGCGTTTCACATTTCCGGTGATGTTAACGAGCTGTTCATAGGGTGGAACGATCACCACATCACCCTCCTGAAGAGTGATATTGCCATCGGCCTTACCGTTCATGATATAGTCATAGATATCCACTCCAGCTACTTTCCTGCCATTTCGTAACACCTGTATATTTCTGAGCGAGCCGATATCGTTGACACCTCCGGCAAGATATAGAGCATTGAACACTGAAGAAAATGGCGACACAAGGAATGTACCCGGCGTCTCAACTTCACCCATAACACTGATAATCACCGAGCGTGTCTCTCCCAGAGTCAGAGAGATGTCAGTCTCCGACTCGTTCACTCCCGAATATTTCTTTGAGAAGGCATTCTTGATATGATTGTTGGCCTCATTGATATTCATTCCGTTGAGATACACAGGACCAAGCTGCTCCACCATGATACTGCCTTCCGGCGAGATAATCTGACGCAAGTGCTCCTCGTTGGCGCCCCAAATATCTATGATCACCTCGTCGCCTGGACCCAGTTTATAGTTCTGAGGTGTGCCTACATTTACGTTCGGCTCGAATGTAAGTTCGTTGGTGTTGAAAATGTCATGACCGAAGATGATTTTTTCCGGAATGGAGTCTGTCATCTCCTCCTCATCGAGCCAGAGCATCTCGTCGATAGAGCTTGCGAAGATATCGATTTCCTCATCTTCGAGTTCTTCGTCCTCTTCGGTCAGAGAGTTTTTGTTTGTTCCGCTCTTTGTCTTGGAAGTTTTAGTCTTAGATGACGTTTTTGAATTAGTCTTGGTAGACTTTGAGGACGACTTTTTCGACACAGCCTTGTTGTTTGTGGAAGATGAGCGGGAGCGGGAGGTGGAAGTGCTTGTGGAAAGCCCGTTACCATTACCTTCAGCTGCTTGTTGAGCCTCATATTGAGCCTTAATCCTTTTGGCCTGATCAGGGGTCACTCCTTTTGCAAGGAGCTCCTGTCCTATCTGATCCTGGCTTTTACCCGCTGCTGCCTGCTGTTTTATGTATGCTATCACCTGCTGGTCGGTCATTGCCCAACCCATCAAGGCCACAAACATAAGCAAAAGAAGCAATAAATTTCTTTTCTTCATAATGCGTCAGGTTAGAATAATAGTCTCTCCGGCATCCTTTGACCCACCCTCCGGAAGAGGATGTTCACAGGACTTGTAATTTCAAATTGTCTATCTCGCAAATTCAGATTATCGGAGTCTAAAACGCAAAATTAATAAAATTTATTCGTTTTTCTTTAATTTTGCATCAATGAAGACAATATTGATTGTAGTGGCCGGAATGGCTGACCGTCCTGATCCTATCACAAGTAAGGATACTCCGCTGACGACAGCCCACATCCCATCTCTCGATCTCCTTGGCCAGAGAGGCATACTTACGTCTTTCCCGACATACGACGACCGCTTCCCAATTAGCCATGTCAATTCCCTCCTGTCGTTGCTGGGATATGACCTGCAAAGAGGGGAACCGAATGTCAACCAACTGATGGAATTCGGCCTTGACCATAATCATCAACTTACGGATTTCGAAACCCTTCGTCCTTTCGTGATTCCGGGGTTTTCGGGCCACGGAGTGTGCATAACTCCATCCGCTTGGGTGAGAGGTGTAGCCAAATGTGCTTTTCTTCGACCACTTGACATCTACTCTCCGGGGTCAGCGGACGCAGAGATTGCCGACGCGATGGCAAAGCTCGCAACTCAGTCAATTCAAAATGAAGAATTCGTGTTGGTTTATATCGACACCCCTCTGAAGGCTTCCCTTAAAGGTAACTATCAGGAGAAGGTCAGGGCAATCGAACAGATCGACCGCCATCTTATAGCGCCTATAGCTGATTTTGTCTGGAAATCTGAATTGATGATAAATCTGGCTGTAACGACCGATCTGACAACACCTTGGCACCGCCGCAGACCAACTAAAATAGATGTCCCCCTGGCTTTATATTTCAATAATCACGACAGCGAGGGTGACCTCGAAATCAGTTTTACGGAAGTAGAGTCTTTTCTATCAGAAAGATTCCTTTTAGAGCCTTCTGACCTTATAAAGTATCTCATCAATTTCTCGGTGAGCGAATCCGAAGACGAACTCCCTTTTTAGAATCCTTACTCAAAAAACTAACCCTGCTACCAGGGTATTTTGTGTTGGGTTTCAAGCCATTCGGATGCAACGGTAGAACGTGACGTTATGCCTCCTCCCACGTATATGCCATATCTCTGTTGAGAAACGGCTGCGCAACGGATAATGACATTGAATGTAAATTCTTCCGGCGAGTGATAGGGGCCACAGAAACCTCCGTAGCATCCTCGGTCGAAATGTTCCAGCTCTCGGATTTTCTCCAATGCAAAATCCTTTGGATTCCCACACAAAGCCGGGGTTGGAGACAAGGATCTAAGGAGCTCCGTAAGCCTGAACTCAGAACATATAGGGGAAAACCCGGAACTTTCAGGAAGCGAGGCAAAGATAGGCGTGCATATATGTTCCACCTTTCCTGCTGATTTTGTGAAGGATTCTTCAGCAGTGGCCTTCAGACCTTGTTGCCGGAAGATATCTACGATATAATCGGCCACAATCTTCTGTTCCTCCTTGTTTTTCTCGTCCCAGCCGTATAAAGGATCCCCTCCGGTTCGGAAAACTGTTGAGACTCCTTCTTCCTTGGATTTTACACGGGTTCCGGCCAGAGCCATTGTACGGAGCTGTCCGTTTCTGCTTTCAAGAAGCAATTCAGGACTTGCTCCTATCCAGCAACCGGTAGCCGGAGTAGAGAAACAAAATACAAAAGCTTCGGGGAACCTTTGGCAAAGCTCATAGAATTTTTCGGCAATATCGAAAACGGTATCGTTCACGATCACACGTGCGGCCACAATTTTGGAGGCCGGTTTTCCCTCGAGTGCCTTTATTATTTCCTCCACTTCCCGGCTGTATTCATCGTAGGTGGTGGATCTCTCCGGTATTGAATAGAGTGACCCGATGGCCTCATTCGATTTTATTCCTGAATAAGGGATTGTTATAATCGGTTTCTCGGAATCAAAAAAACCGATTGCGAAACCGGGTGTATCAAGACCCTCCACATACCCCTCGGAACTTCCGTAAGACATCATAGTGTCATTGGGGAACCTATAGGCATAAAAAGAGAGCCCGGATATAAAGGCACTCCTGATCTCTTCTTCAAATGTTTCGTCTTTAAGTATGCTGAAGAAGATCATCGGGCCATTGGTAGCCCTCCTCGAATCGCGCTCAAACCTTATGCCCATTTCAAGACCATGGATTATGGAGCGAGCTTATCATTCGTCGGGACTCCGATAAGTTCGAATGGATAAGCTTCCGTTATCTTCACATTTATAAAATCACCTGTTTGAAGATTCTCGGGTATGTTATTTATTATAACTTCCGGATCCACTTCCGGTGAGTCATACTGTGTGCGTCCGTAAGCCGTCTTACCTTCAATACGGTCGATAAGCACTTTCTCCGTTTTGCCTATCATCTCCTCATTCAGCGACTGAGCGATCTCCTGTTGCATTGCCATCAGGCGGTCAAGACGCTTTTGTTTCACATCCTGCGGGATCACGTCGGGATGATGGGCCGCTGCAAACGTGTCTTCCTCTTCACAATAGGTAAATGCTCCCATCCGGTCGAATCTCTGGGTCCTGACGAAGTCCATCAGTTGTTCAAACTCTTCGTCTCCCTCACCCGGGAAACCGGTCATCAGCGTGGTGCGTATCTTAATTCCGGGCACTCGCTTCCTTATCTCTTCAAGCAGACAGAGGGTTTCATCCCTTGAAATATGACGACGCATATTTTCAAGCACCGGATCGGCTATGTGTTGCAGGGCAATATCAAGATACTTACATACATTTTCTCTCGAGGCCATAACATCCAAAAGATCCATCGGAAAACCGGCGGGATAAGCATAATGAAGCCTTATCCATTCCACTCCTTCGATATCGGAAATTCGTCCGATCAATTCCGCCAAAGCCTGTCGTCCGTAGAGATCTGTACCGTAAGCCGACAGGTCTTGCGCAATTACATTGAATTCCTTGGCACCTTGTCCCACCAGTTGCCTCACCTCCTCTTCAATCTCCTCCATAGGCCGGGAAGTATGCCTCCCTGTGATTCCGGGGATCGCGCAGAAAGCACAAAAACGGTTGCATCCTTCGGAAATCTTAAGATACGCTGAGTGTGGAGGAGTGGTGAGTCGACGCTCCCACAGCCGCGGTGTTTCCCGCTTTTTCGAAATATCCGGCAGATCGTTTATAAGCCGCGGCCAGTCAAACTTGCCATACCAGAGGTCAACTTCCGGGATTTCATCTTTCAGAATATCGAGGTATCTTTGTGATAGACAACCCATCACAGCCACTTTCCCTATTTTGCCTTCCTTTTTCTTTTTGCAAAGATCCAGAATGGTATTGACCGACTCCTCTTTTGCATCGGAAATGAATCCACAGGTGTTTACCACAACCAATTCCCCATTTGGCGCCTTCGGTTCAAAGTTCACCTTATAGCCACGGGATTCAAGTTGCCGAATAAGGCGTTCGCTCTCCACAAGATTTTTGGAGCATCCAAGAGATATTATGTCTATATTGTTCTTACGAGGCATGCGCCACAATTGATTCTTATTGCAAAGAGAAGAGGGTTGCCACAAATTCTTCGGGATTGAACACCTGAAGGTCGTCGATTCCCTCCCCAATTCCAATATATTTCACGGGAATCTTAAACTGGTCGCTGATGCCGATCACCACGCCTCCTTTTGCCGTGCCGTCAAGTTTTGTTACAGCCAGAGCGTTCACTTCCGTAGCTGCCACAAACTGTTTTGCCTGTTCAAAAGCATTCTGGCCTGTACTGCCGTCGAGCACCAGCAACACTTCCTGCGGAGCCTCGGGAACGACACGTTTCATCACATTCTTAATTTTCGTGAGTTCATTCATGAGTCCCACCTTATTGTGGAGTCGGCCCGCAGTATCGATAATCACCACATCCGCCCCTTGTGCTTTTGCTGAATTGAGCGTATCGAAAGCCACGGCTGCCGGATCGCTACCCATCTTCTGCTTGATCACAGGCACCCCTACTCTTTCACCCCATATATCAAGCTGCTCTATAGCGGCAGCCCTGAAAGTATCAGCGGCACCCAACACAACTTTATTCCCCGCCTGCTTGAATTGAGCCGCAAGCTTGCCGATGGTGGTGGTTTTCCCTACACCGTTTACCCCCACTACCATAATGACATAGGGCACACCGGTTTTTGGAAGGGTAAAATCTTCCGCCACTTCTACTGCCCCCGAAGGCTTGGCAAGAAGTCCGGAAATCTCCTCTCCAAGCAATTTATTGAGCTCGGCAGTGTTGACATATTTGTCCTTGGCAACACGTGCCCGTATGCGGTCGATGATTTTAAGAGTGGTATCGACACCTACATCGCTCGTGATGAATGATTCCTCAAGCTCATCCAACACATCATCGTCTATTTTACTTTTCCCCGCAATCGCACGAGAAATCTTGCCCCATACACCCTCTTTAGTCTTCTGGAGTCCGGCATCTAATTTCTCCTTTTTCTCCCGATTGAATAATTTACCAAAAAATCCCATTTTAACTGTCTTGTTAGCTTATGCGAAATTAGTTAAAAAACTTGAATTTATTGGCAGATAAATGAAAACTCTATTAAATTTGCAGATTAAAGGTGTAGGATTCATCCTCAGGGATTAACCGAAAAACCGATCAGAAACTTCACAGAATGAGAGGAAAACATCTGTTGCTAATATTGACTATGTTAATAGTAAGCCAAACTTCCTATTCCCAGGAGGATTATGAGGAAGTAATGGCCGGCATCTGTGAAGATTTGTATGATGTTCCCGAGCCAATAAAAGAATACTCCGGGATTTCAAAATTGACTCATGGAGTGTCTTCTTGGTGCAGGAAGAATCATGTGGCCGACGGCCTTGATGTGGGGATCGATTTCGGTTCCATGGGAGTGGGATTGGAGGTGAAAACTCCTGTCACGAAATGGGCTGCGCTCCGGGTTGGAGTGGATTGGATGCCCGCTTTCACCGTGCCTATGAGTTTCAATCTCAACACCTTTGCGGGTGGTGTGGCAACCAATAATTTTCAGAAGATTGCCGACCGGCTATATAATCTGACCGGTATCGAAATGGATGAGACCGTCCACATGAACGGACGTGGTTCGATGGTCAATTTCAAATTGATGGTAGACATCTATCCCGTGCCCTCAAACCGCCATTGGCATCTTACGGCCGGTTTTTTTGCCGGCACATCGATGGTGGGCAAAGCCCTCAATACGAGGGAGGAGAAACCAACCCTTGTGGGGCTTAATATATACAACCGGGCCTACGAATATTTCACCAATCTTGAAAGTATCTTCGATGTTCCGTTAGGCGGCGGTGCATATATGGATCCCGAGCTCGTGATGGAAGTTCAGGAAAGATTTGAAAGATATGGGAGAATGGGGGTTAGAATCGGTTATTTCGACCGCGATATCGGGATGGATCCGGAGACCGGGCAACCGATATATAAAAAAGGGGATCCGTATATAATGGAACCGGCTCCCGACGGGACAATATCGGCCCGTGCCTTCGTGAATCATTTCAAACCATATATAGGTGCAGGTTATGCCACCGATATCGACCGCAAGGGTAAGTGGCATTTCGGAGTTGACCTCGGAGTTCTCTTTTGGGGAGGAGCCCCCGATGTGATAAATCACGATTATGTCACCGGCAAAGATATTAATTTCACAAAAGATCTCGTTAATATAAGAGGACGTGTGGGGGATTATATGAAGATCATCAAGTCCTTTCCCGTATTTCCCGTCCTGGCCTTCAAGTTTTCCTACTCTATATGAGATCTAAATTTATTGGTATTCTGATGGTCGTTGGTGCCATCTTTTTTTTAACCGGCTGCAAGAGTGCCAAACTTGCGGACGCCGAGGAAGCGTATGCCCGGGGCGAATTTTTCGATGCGCAGAAGATTTATAAGAAAGTCTATAATTCACTGACAAAGCGAGAAGACCGGCCTTTGCGAGGTGAAGTGGCTTATAAGTTGGGCTTATGCTATGAGAAGTTGAACATGTCTCCACGCGCATCCGCGGCGTTCCAGAATTCCATACGGTTTGAATATCCCGACAGCATGGCTTACTTCTATCTGGGGAAAAACCTCCAGGCCGAAGGTAAATACAGTCAGGCAATAAAAGCCTATGAAGATTTTCTGGCCTTTAACCCCGGAGAAGACGGTAAACCTGCAGCATTAAATTATAAAGCACTTGCCAACGAAGGGATCCTGGGTTGCAATATGGCTATCGCCTCCAAGGAGAAACCCAAGACAAGGTATATCGTCAGGAATATGAAGCTTTTCAATTCCAGCCGGGCCGATTATGCTCCGATGTTTCTCGACAAGACGGGCGACCAGATATATTTCACCTCCACTAATGAGAAAGTCACCGGTGAGAACAAATCGGAAGTGACGGGAATGAAACGTGGCGACATCTTCTTTGCAAAGAAAAACGAAAGGGGCCAGTGGCAAAGGCCGGAAGCCGTGGAGGGTGAACTTAACTCCGACGCCGACGAAGGTATCGTGAGCTTTTCTCCGGATGGCCAGGTGATGTATCTGACCCGTGCTTCAAAATCTGAAACGTCTCATTCCACGGTAGAGATATACACATCTCGTCGAAGCGACGCATCATGGAGCGCTCCGGAGAAATTTGTGATAGTAAACGACAGTGTCACGGCCACTGGACATCCGGCTGTTTCGGCCGATGGTAAATATCTCTATTTCACAAGCGATATGCCCGGCGGCTACGGCGGCCTCGATATATGGAGAATAGATATCAACGACAGGGTGGGAACCCTCAAAAATATGGGACCTCAGATCAATACCCCCGGTGATGAGATGTTCCCTTATTCACGCACCGACTCCCTCTTCTATTTCGCATCCAACGGTCATCCGGGATTTGGCGGCCTTGATATTTTCCGGGCAAAACTTAACACCACAGGAGATTACTGGAGTGTGGAAAATATGGGACTCCCCATCAACAGTGCTGCCGATGATTTCGGAATAACTTTCGGTGTCGGAGAGAGCGGGTATTTCAGTTCCAACAGAGGAGATGCCAGAGGCTACGATCACATATACAGTTTCGAACTTCCCGATCTGAAGATCACAATTTCAGGATATGTGCTCGACAAGGATGAGGAACCGGTGGCAGGAGCAATCATAAGAATTGTCGGCGACGACGGCAGCAACCAGCGGGAAATAGCACGTGACGACGGTTCCTTCAAATTCAATCTCGGGAGAGGGGTGAAATATGTGATGAAAGCCGGAGCTCCCGGATATCTGAATGTGAAGCAGGAATTTGAAAGCGATATAGCGGAAGAAGATGCCGATTATGGCATCGATTTCATCCTGGCCGCCATCAATAAGCCACAGGTGGTGGAAAATATATTCTATGATTTCGACAAGGCCACATTGAGACCCGAGTCGAAAGAGGCACTCGACGAGATTGTGGCTATGCTAAATGAGAATCCTCACGTGTCGATAGAGATGGGAAGCCACACCGACCGTAAAGGAAGTGATGAATACAATATGGCTCTTTCGGAGAGGAGGGCTCAAAGTGTGATCGATTATCTGGTGGATGCCGGAATTTCCCCTGAAAGACTTAGTCCAAAAGGTTATGGTGAATCTGTCCCGAAAACTGTCACCAAGAGAATCAACAGAGATTATCCTCAGTTTGAAGAGGGAACTGTATTGAGCGAGGAATTCATAGAGAGTCTAAGTGAAGAGGATCAGGAAGCAGCCGACCAGATCAACCGTCGCACGGAATTTCAGGTACTTTCAATAGAATTCGGACTCTTCTAAATTTACATTGATAAAGGAGAACCCCGGCGTGGCATCGGCCACTCCGGGGTTGCTTTTTTCTCCCTTTCGGGAAATTATATTTGTGCGATTAATACTGCACTTTCAAAGGATCAGCTCCCTTATTGTAGAGGAACTCTGTTTCCGGCACCTGATATCTCCAGCCGGCAAATTCTGAAGCAGTATAGCTGGCTGCGTCAGCACCCCAGTTGCCTGACTCAGGATTACCTTCCTCCCAGACATTACGGATAAGGTCATCACCCCAGCGTTTCATGTCAAACCAGTTGAAGCCTTCATCCCAAAGTTCTATCTCGCGATATGCCTTGATATGGGCCAGAAGTTCTTCGCCGGTCAATGTGCAGTCATATTCCGGGTCACGAACACCCTTATTCAGGTAATTCATCATCTCCTGAGCTGCTGTGGTATTGCCAAGCATATATTGTGCTTCAGCCACATAGTAGCCCAATTCGGAGGCACGCATGAATGGGAAGTTGTTGTAGGCATAATTGCCCTCGCCCCAGAACTTGAAACCAAGACCGAATCTCGGATCTATGTAGGTATAAGGATCTGTGAGGCTTTCATCGTAATTGACAAGAGCGCTTCCAAATTCTTCCATCCAGCCCAATGCGTAATAATTGGCCATGTAGTAAGCATCATATCCTCCGAAGTCGGGAATACTTGCGCCACCGTCTGCCCAGATCACCATATTGTCAGGGTCAGCGATACCTCCATTATCAATTGAAATGAAGAAATCCTCGGGAGTTATGCCGAAAGTAGCTGCAAATTCCGGGATGAGCTCCATCAATTCCGGCATGAAATAAAGATATTTACGGCAGTCAGTCATAGCAAGATTCTTGTAGAGGGTATAGTCCATGGAATCTCCAAGACCGAAGCGGCCTGTGTATTGGCCGTTGAAAGCCTGCCAGTTACCCCAGCAGTATTGGCCTACATCCTGAGCTTCAAGGTCTGTAGCCCAAAGATATTCGCTGTTGGCATATACAAAACCTGAACGATATTCATCGGCACTCATGAGAGGATAGCCGGCCATTGCAGCCTCCGCCATTTCGATAGCCGTTGCGTAATCATTCTTGAGCATTGCGGCACGTGCATAGAGTCCGCGAGCCACATCCTCATTAGGCATCCATACGCTGTTACCACGTGAGTAGGAACTGTTTTCGAATATGTCGATAGCATCGTCGAGATCGCTATAGATCTGAGCAAGCACCTCACCCATTGTGGAGAAATCCTTATTTACATTTTCCACTGTAGAGGGTTCTGTGCGCAATATTACACAATAGGCAGAGCCATTGTTGGAATCGTCCCAACGCGGAGCATAGGTCTGAAGCAGACGGATATAACCATGCGCACGGATTGTAAGGGCCACAGCTTCGATGAAATCTTTCTCATCGATTTCTTCATCGGCCACTTCCATATCTTCTACAATAGCCAAAAGATTGTTGGCATCATCGATGAGGTTATAGCAGTATCTCCACATATAAGCCGGATACACTGCTGCATTCTCATTAAGGTAACGCCAGTTTACATAGTTTGTACCCATCGAACTCAGAGTCCAGAGTCCTTGGAGACATGCGTTTCCTTTTGCCTCGGCAAAGAAGGTAAGCAGCCATGGCTCACCGTTAGGTCCGTTGAAGCCATAATCGCAGTCACGGTACATACCGTTGCAGAGGCCCACCATTGCTGCATGAGCTCCGACAAGACTGCTTGAAACAGTGGAGGCACTCGCATCGGTGATAGGAGTCAGATCAAGGTAATCATCCTTGCAAGAGGTCATGCTGGTGGCTATCGCTGCCGTGGCAAGTAGCCCTGCAAATCCTTTTATTATTATATTACTTTTCATTCTGATTGTTCCTTTTTAGATTAGAAATTAGCTGTCAGGGAGAAGTTGAATACACGGCTCTGCACGAAGTAATTGCCTTGACCACCGCCATAGTTATACTGCGGGTTGATACCCTTGCGGGCAGTCACTGTGAAGAGGTTTTCGATCGAGCAGCCTAAATTGAGGCCTTGGAGCTTCATTGCACTCACCCATTTGCGCGGGAAATCATAGTTGATGTTGAGATTCTTGAATACCAGCCAGCTTGAACTTGTGAGCCAATGAGATGATGTGGCGTTGTTGTAGTTGGTCATTGTGGCATTCGAGGTCAGGATGGGCACTCCGTTCTTGTCGATACGGTTGGCGGAATCTTCTGTCATACCTTCAGGAACTGACTTCCAGGCTTTGAGATTATCAGTGTGGAAGGTATAGGTGTAGTTGTCGCTATAGTTGAAGCCCATGATGTCGATATAGGGAGTATCGTAGGTCTTGCCACCAAGGCTATAGGTGAAGAGCAGACCAAGATTGATACCTTTCCAGCTCAGGTTGGTGCCGAATGAACCATACACTGTCGGCAGTGATGTGCCCTGGAAATCGTAGGAAGCATAGGCTGTGTTATAGGTGTAATACTTACCGTTGTATTCCACGAGGTTGCCTGTTGCTTCTGCTGTGGCAAGGTTATTGTTCCAGAGAGCCTGGTTGAACGCCCAGTTGCCATCTGCATCCTGAGACTCCCAACGATGGCTGTCTTGATTGATCTCATAGAGTGAGCGACCGTTCATCTGGTCTACACCGGCCCATGTCGGCATGTACCATTCGTAGCGGCTCTTGCCTTCAACAAGGGTGTAGCCTGTGCCTGAACCCCACTGATTGCCAAGAGGAAGCTTTGTAACCTTGTTCTTGATAAATGTAGCGTCGATATTGAAATTCCAGGTCACATTTTTGTTGCGGATAATATCTACACCGAACGCCAGCTCCCAACCCCAGTTCTGGATATCACCAAGATTTGAAAGGACTGTCCAGTTGCTACCGTCGTATGTTCCACCTGCACTCGGAGGCATCGGAAGATTGTAGAGAAGGTCGTTGGTCTTCTTCAGGAAATAACCAACTGAGAAGTTGAATCTGTTGTCGAAGAGAGTGCCTTCCAAGGCAACGTCTAATGTTTTAGTGCTTTCCCATTTAGCATCAGTTGCAGGGAGCTGAGAGGGATATACGGATGCATAACCGCCGTAGCCCATAGGCTGATTGTAATATAGAGCCCAATAAGCATAGGATGAAGCTGCCGCATCGTTACCTACCGAACCGTATGCTGCCCTGAGTTTCAGATAGTTCACCCAGTCTACATTCTGCATGAATTTCTCTTTGTCGATCACCCAGCTTGCTCCGACACTCCAGAATGTACCCCAGCGTTTATCTTTGGCAAAACGGCTGGTGCCATCTCTACGGATAGAAGCCTCGGCAAAATATCTCTGGTCGAAGTTATATCTAACCCTGCCAAGATAAGACTCTGTGCGTCTCTTGATGTGATAAGCGTCGTCGCCATATTCCTCTGAATAGTTGCCAAGTTCCGGCACATTCGGGAAGATTTCGCCGATCTTGTCGATATAATCATAACCATAGTCATATTGATAGTTCTCGTGGTCGAGAAGCACGTCGATATGGTTCAGGCCGTAGTCCTGGTTCCATGTGAGGGTTTGCATGAAGTTGTAAGTGTTGGTATATAACCATTGCTTTTCAAGCAAACCGCCAAGGCTCACGCCGCTGCCGACATTAGGATTCCAGGTCACTGTGTAGGTCTGACGGTCGCGATACATGTTTCCGCGCACTGTAAGCTCGAAGCCATAAGGGATCACAGCCGTGCCATAGATTGAGCCGTCAAGGGTCAGTGCGTTGTAGCCCTCAAAGTCATGACGTATGCCGTAACCGATATTATAGCCCTGGATGGTGCCGGAGTTTCCGTTAGGACCCCCTCCGCCGTTCACTGTTCCAAGGTTCCATGCCGGTTCGCCGTTTTCATCATAGATGATGCTGCCGTCGGCATTATGGTAATAGTAGGGATAGAACGGTGCGATATAGATGTTGTTGAAAGGGTTACTAACAACATTGAGGTTGCTGCTTGAGAACTGAGCCTGGTCGGAATCCTGATAACCGGCGAAGAGGTTTGCTCCGAAGCGGAAATATTTCACCGGATTGATATCCACATTGAATCTGGCTGTGAAACGCTCGAAGTCGGTCTTTAATACATAACCGTTCTCTTTCAGATAACCTACTGAACCAAACACATTCACTTTTTCAGTAGCAGCAGTGGCATTGATGTTGTATTCCTGACGGTAGCCGTTGCGCGATACTATCTTCCACCAGTCGGTATCGGTATAACCCGGAAGAGGATTTAATCCGGATCTTACTTTTCCGTTGGCATCGAAAATTTCTTCTGCAGGCACACCATAAGTGTTTGCAAAATTAGCGTCCGAACCGCTGTAGAAACGTCCGATATTATAAGCTATTGCATCTTCGCGCGACACACCCGGATTAGCGGCAAGAGTGGCATTGGTCATAGCTTCAAGACGCAATTCCATCCATTGGTTGGGGGTCACCATATCATAGAATGGAAGACCGCGGTTGTACATACCCTGGTTCACCTGTACGGTCACATCCACTTTACCTGTACGTTTTCCGCGCTTTGTTGTGATAAGGATTACACCGTTTGCACCCTTGGCACCATAAAGTGCGCAGGAAGCGGCATCCTTAAGCACTGACATCGACTCAACATCGGAAGGGTTGATGTCGGCAATACTTCCGTTGTAGATCACACCGTCTACTACATATAGAGGTGCTGTGGTACCGTTGATTGTGTTGATACCACGAATAAGGATTGCGGGATCAGAACCCGGAGTACCGGTGGTGTTGCTTACTTGCACACCTGGAGCGTTACCTTCGATAGCTGCTGTAACACTTGTCACAGGACGTGAAGCGATTTCATCAGCATTAACCACAGCTACTGAGCCGGTAAGAGACTCTTTAGATGCTGTACCGTAGGCCACTACAACTACGTTGTCGAGGGCTGTGGCAGCATTTTGCATGTAAATTGTCATGCCGTCGTGTAGTTGCACTGTCTGTGTGGCATATCCAACATAAGACACTTGAGCCTTGTCTACATTGGAAGGCACAGTAAGAGTGAATTTACCCTCGACATCGGCGGCAACACCTTGTCCACCACCTATCGGCATGATCGTCGCCCCTACCAGGGGTTCATTGTCTGACGCATCGAGAACTGTGCCATGGTATGTGCGGGTTTGAGCCTGCAATCCCCATGTACACGCCAGAAGCGTCATCATGATAAGAAACAGTTTTCTCATACTTTGTTGGTTTTTGGTTAGTTAATAAGCTACCACACTTCTCCCGAAATATGATAGCTATGGTTTTCTCCTAAATTTTTCTTGACCTCTTATCGCAACCCTTTTATCAGAGGGATGCGGATTTTTTACCTGTTACCTGTTTTAACTTTTACACCGATTTATCTGTTTTTACACATTTTATTAAAATTTTTGTTAAAAAAGATAAACTTCGGGATTGCAAAATTATAATTTTTTGTTCAATAATATTAACAAACTATGTTTTTTAACATATTGAATGTTTAAAAATTAAGCTATTTGATATAAAAAAATTCACCCCTACTTCAACCATAAAATTATTTTTATGATATAAATTTGTCAAATATAATTTTCAAAATAAAGGGTAATTA
>JAFLTR010000040.1 GCA_022509205.1 Muribaculaceae bacterium
CTTATGGTAACCCGGAATTGCAGCCACAATATTCAAATTCTTATGAATTGAATTATTTGAAGAGCTGGACCTGGCACATGATAAGTTTATCTGCATATATGCGCACCACTTCCAACATGACAAATCGAATAAGCTATCTTGACGGAGATGTGATGTATTCTACATGGGCCAATGTTGCAGACCAAACTAATTCCGGTTGCGAAATCGTAGTCAAAAACAATTTCTTCAGAGTAATTGATCTCACTACAACAGTGAATCTTTATAACAACCATATCAGTGCCTGGACATATAATTTTTATTCTTTGAACAATAATCCTATCACTCTTTCCGGCGACAAGCAAGACAGTTTCGCTTGGAGTATCCGAGCTATGGCCGGAGTTAAACTCCCCTGGTCGCTCTCATTCCAGGCAAACGGAGGCTATAATTCATCTATGCTGACAGCACAAGGATCAAGACAAGGAGGATGGAGCGTGGATATCGGGCTTAGAAAGAATTTCGGGAATTGGTCAGTCGCTGTGAACTGTCGAGACCTGTTTGATTCCAGAAAATTTAAAAGCACTACCAATGGACCGGGCTACACTCAATATTCAGAACGTTGGAGAGGCGGACGCACAGTGAGGCTCACCCTCAAATATTCTTTTGGAAACATGGGTAATAAGAAAGACATGAGGGATGATGTAGAGCCATCGGATGGTTCAGGATATGGCGAGATGGATATGTAATTATGAACACAACCATTGATGAAGGCACAGCAAGTAAATATAAAAAACAAGAAAGCTTATTTCAATTATGAGATAGGTGATACCTACACGGCAGGGATAGTTTTGACCGGCACCGAAATTAAATCAATCCGAGACGGTAAGGCGAGTCTCACAGACAGTTATTGTATTGTTGAGAATGGTGAGGTGTGGGTTAAAGGAATGCACATCTCAGAATACTTCTACGGTAGCTACAACAACCACAGTGTAAAACGTGACCGTAAACTCCTGCTCAATCGTAAGGAAATCGCAAAGATTGCGAAAGCTGCCGATGAACCGGGTTTTACTATCGTGCCAATAAGGATTTTCATTAATGATAAAGGATATGCAAAACTCGTAATCGGCATCGGTAAAGGTAAGAAACAATACGACAAACGGCAAAGTATAAAGGAAAGGGAAGACAAACGCAACATCGACAGATACATGAAACGATGAAAAAGCGTGGACTTGAATTGCTCTCACCGGCCTTAAATGCAGAGACAGCCATTCAGGCTATTCTTCATGGGGCCGATGCTGTTTATATAGGGCCTCCAAGTCATGGAGCCCGAAAAGCTGCCTCAAATTCCATAGAAGACATTGAGAGTCTGGTAGATTTCGCTCATCAATTTCGTGCAAAAGTTTACGCCACTGTAAATACAATAATTTACGAAAATGAAATAAACGCAGTTGAGAAGCTTATCCACGACCTCTATCATGCAGGAGTAGATGCCCTTATTATACAGGATATGGGTATACTTCGAATGAAAATTCCCCCTATTCAGCTTCATGCGAGCACCCAATGTGATATCCGCACTCCGGAAAAAGCTCAATTTCTGCAAAATGTAGGTTTCTCACAACTCGTTTTGGCCCGTGAACTCTCACTAAAAGAGATTAGAGAGATTACGGAAGCTGTCTCTATACCTGTGGAAACATTTATTCATGGAGCCTTATGTGTCTCTTATTCCGGTAGGTGTCATGCGAGCCAAGCGCTGACCGGAAGGAGCGCCAACCGAGGTGAATGTGCTCAGATTTGTCGTCTGCCCTACTCTCTGACGGACTGTGATGGCCGTTTCTTATGCAAAGACAAGTATCTCCTGTCGCTCAAGGATTTCAATGCTTCTCACAATCTTGAAGACCTCATAGAAGCCGGAGTCTCATCTTTTAAAATAGAAGGTCGATTAAAGGATGTCGGTTACGTGAAAAATATCACGGCTCTTTACAATCTGCAGCTTAACGAAATTATCCGGAAGAATACCAACCTTTTCGAAAGAACTTCATTCGGGAAGGTAAATATTAAATTTCAACCACAGGCTGACAAAAGTTTCAACCGTGGATTCACAAATTATTTTCTTACAGATCGGAAACCCTCCAAAATAAGCTCATTGCTATCTCCCAAAAGCCGGGGAGAAGAAATCAGGGATATTACTAAGCTTAATAATGGCGATGGAATCAGCTTTTACGATGCTAAAGGTAATTATCAGGGAGTGAATATCAATCGCATTGAAGGCAGTAAGATTATCCCGGCTCGAAAGGTAGCTATACCTGATACGGGTCCTATTTTCCGTACATACGATGTGAAATGGGAAAAGATGCTTTCTAATGAGACAGCTCAAAGAAAAATATCCCTTGAGATACGACTTTCGGAAAATTCAATTTTTGCTGAGGATGAGAGAGGTGTCAGGGTTATCTTGCCTCTTGACCTTCCCTGGGAACAGGCTGTTAAACCCTTGGATTACTCATCAATATTTGCAAAATTGGGAAATACGCCATATATCTTGAGCGATTTTCAGAATAATATCAGAGAAGAGCGCTTTTATCGGATTTCCGAATTGACCCAAATACGAAGAAATCTCTTAGAATGGCTAGACAAAGCAAACAGGGCAAGTTATCCATACGACTACCGTCGTAAAGAGGAGCTTAGTGCCAAATTCCCCTATACTCATCTTGATTATAGAGATAATGTATCCAACAGTTTGGCGTTGGAATTCTATAGGAGCCATGGAGTGGAATCAATTGAAAACGCCTCGGAAGTTTCTCATCAGCTTAAGGAAGGCAACATCGTAATGACGACACGCCACTGTGTGCTCCGTGAACTTGGGCTTTGTAAAAGAGAGAAAGGGAAATCCCATAATTTAAGATTTCCCCTTTATTTGAATTATGATCGTGGAAGATTCAAACTCGATTTCGATTGCAAAAATTGCGAAATGAAGGTTATGCTGGATTAAGTTGCTGATATTTTAAAGTTATTAAGAACCTTTAATGGGGAATTACTGATTAATATGGCATCACTGAATTCAAAACCCAATCTATCAGTAAAGGAATTCCAATAACACCTGCCACAGCATATACGTAAAATTTCACCTCCTGATAATCCTTAAATTTAAAAAACCTTACTCCCTTAAACATCAAATACATAGTCCAGATAGGTAGGAAGAAAAGTATTGGCCAAAGCATCGGCAGAAGATCTTTCAGAATGGCAAATAACGCTATCGTTGAAAGTGAAATTACTATATAATTTTTCCCAAAGGCGGATGAGTATTTTTCTACCATATCCTTTGGCAATAACCACTGCAAGATTATATCTATACAATAGAACCCGAAAAAGAATGATACGAACGCAACCACTCCCTGAGTTATTATCTGAGACAAGGATACATTCACAGAGTAAAAATAGTCGGCAAATTTGCTGACTGCAAGTAAAGCAAGGAGAGGATAGAAACATCCTGCCTGTATGCTCTCGAGAGTAACCTTATTTCTTCTGAGTTTTTTCCATCCCTCCACAGGGGCAAACATAATTCGGAACATCAAGCCGATTGCTGAAACCTCCGGGTTAGTTTCTTCTTCCGATTCTTCCTCATCCTCATCTTCGTCAGCCGTTTCTTCATCGGGATAGGCTGCAAAATTCCGAGGAGTCTTCTCTTCTTGGGATTGCTCCTTATCTTCTTCTAAAATATAAAAATTTTCATTATCTTCTATGCTCATCAGGACCAGGGTTTTGTGGTTATTGTTTGGATTTATTGTCTTTTAGTAATATGATTTTTTATTTTGTCTGAGTAATAGGCTCTGAAATCCGTCCATTTGTAATAAGGGGCCAATTCTGAGGGAAGAGGTAATTCCACTTCAGTTTCATTGAGTAAGACCTTCAGCAGAATATCCTCGGGGTTAGACACCTTTCCATTGTCAGGACGATAAAAAACAATCTGTATATTTGCACCCATCGGAATAGCCAGATAATCATGCCATCCCATAGCTGCCAAATCTTCCAAATCATTTATTTCCTGACCATAACCATTGATTTCCAGAAGACAACTCAACGGCATTACGATACTGTCGTGGCCATAACGTAGATTTACACTCGGAGTAACAGAGTTAATAGCCGTATCTGTACTTTCCATTATATTGTTAAGGAGATTTGCCTGACTGTAGGGTTGATGATTGTCGGTGAGATTGGAGAAACCGCTCTGAAGAAACCAGTTGGCATTCCTTATCTGCCATCTCTCGCGTGCCTCTTCAGGAGTAAAGACACGATCTACAATCCATGGTTGGGCATAATGACTCTGGGTGTTCACAAGAAGGGAAAATAAGGGATTAAAGAGTGAAGGGCCAATACTATCTTTCGCATATTCCTGATCATTGAAGATCTTAGCCATATATTCCCCCTTGTTGGCATGTCTTTTCTGGAATTCACGCATTACAGTTGTGTCTGCTCTCTCCTTAAGTCGCCACATAGTCGGGTCATGTTGATTCATATACCACATTTCAGCCTGACTTGCGTCGGTTTGGATATTGATATCGGGCACTAATGATTGTATACCACTCAGACCGTTGAACATTGATAGTATGGAACGGATAACAATTGTAGATTTTGCATCAATATTGGTTTCCGGAGTAAAAATTTCGGGATAATTTTCAACCATTCGTTTTCCGATACCTTGATGTTGGATGGCACCTTTGTCGGAGAGTTCTCCATCCCTACCCTTCTTGAATTCATCTCTTGCAAGAACCACCACTTCAAATACCTCTTCCCCAAGGGGAGTTAGCTTACCTGCAGCTTTAGCTTTGCTTAAGAGTTCATACGGTTTGTCATAGTTATAATCCCCGATATGCCATCGGCTACCATGACGCCCATAATGTTCCAGATGGAAAGGCTTGTAACCTTCCGGGACTTGTGTCTGAGCCGGAGGATCTTGATTCAACCAAGGATAACAGTAATAATTGCCTCCAGCTTCAAAGAAATCGACATCTTCCAACGTATCGGCTGAAGCAATTATTATACCTCCAAGCATAAAAGCTAATGAAAGGATATGAGATTTTTTCATGTAAAAAAGTCAGTTATAAAAATTTTTATACCACTAAATAAGAAACACTCCGCGCTTACTTTGTCATTTATTATATCCGTCGAGAATTATAGACTGTAAAGTTAGTAAAAAAGGATAGAAACAAAAAAAAATTGGGTGTCGTCGCGACAACCAATCTTCATTTAACCTTAAAATCTAATACCATGAAAAACTCAATGCAAAATTACATAATAATTTTATAAAACAATGCTCTACAACATAAATTTCATATAATTTAACATTATTTAACTCAAAACTTATGTTCAGTTCATTGATCTATCTTTGCATTGAATAAAGATATGATTTTTTATCTTTTACGTCGTCTCACCGATTTTTCTGCCGCAGAATTGGCATTATTAGATGATGAAGACGGAGAACTTGCTTTAGGTTGTTTTTTAGCCGGCTTCTTTGCCGTTGTTTTCTTCTTTGCTCTCGCAGAAGCTACAGGAACATCTTCCTGTTCCTCTACAACAGTTGTCACAACAGTCACTGCTGAATCCCCTACAGAGATGGTTCTTACCGGCAATTCATCAGCTTCACTATTCTTCTTTCCGCCCTTCTTCTGTTTCCCTTCAGTGGACTCTTTCATAGCCAGATATTCCTCACGCGAGGGTACCCAAAGGTTTTTACCGAAATTTCTCAGATGATTGTCGATTGAATCCTGCGCTCTTTTCATGTCATCCTCATCGGGGAACATTTGTGCGAGCGACTGGTTACGCAGATTCCGGGTCTTATAAATCTCTCCGTCATAAAGGCCAAGATTAAAATAATCATCCAGAGAATATTGGGGAATATTGTTGTCGTCGCTAATAAAGACAAACTGTTGCGCGAGATAAGGTCTCAAAGCGTCAAATTTCACCCAAAACATAGGATAGCGGGCATCACCTCCAAAATCACCATACCGGTTTAGAACCGGACAGATAGCTTCAACAGTAGTTTTCATAGCATTGGAACGACGATCGAACTCCCATTTCTCTAATATGTAATAGTTCATTACTTGTCCAGCAGGGACATCGGCTTCCTCAATAACATATCTGGGATTTCTCTCTGTGGATCCTTTTGCAGGTTGAGCATAAATATCGAAACGGGTAAGCATATCCCCCACGTTCACCTTATACTGGTCAGTGAAAATTTCACGTCCGTCAAGATATTCGTATGCCGGAATCTTACCATCCACAACGAGACGAAGTATTATACGGAAAAGATTTTCTTGACCGTCTATCACATCCTCGGGATAATATAAGGCGGCATTCGGCCCTTTTTCAAGGTCGAGACGACGGTAAACCTGCTTCAAATAGGAAAGATCAGCATCGTGGGTTTCCTTTGTCTGATAGAAACCTTGCATCCTGTCGGAAACACCAGGGGAAGCTGATTCCTTATTTTCCCTCTCGCTCCTTCGCATCACACCACCGGCATTCTCAACCTGAGCAAACCCGGCTAATGATACCGTTGTCAATGTCAACGCGGTCAATATCTTTCTATATTTCATTTTATATCTGATTTTCACACTTTATCTTGTTTCCATTAATCAGCCATGGTAAACTTTCATGTATACTCTTTTCTAAAATGGCTATTAATTCAATTGAACCTCCAACGGTGGAATATTACGTGTTATTCCGTCCGGTCCTTTGGCCTTAACATTTGATATGAAGAATCGGCTGCCTGGTTTTAAACGTCGGAACTGTTCTTTCTGTCTGGCAGAGAACCTGTTACCTTCCGAAACTTCAGGAATGGCATTACCCATAGAGTCAAAGAATGTCGTGGCAAAAGATTCAACTGTATAGCTTACATTTAGAAGGTTATCGTCAATTGCAGCCCCTATGTTTTCTGCTGCCATTAGCTGGGCTTTCGACATTCTTTGGGGCACTCCCTTATATTCAACCATATTACCCTGAGCATCCTTATATGGAATATAGGGCAATGGATCAGGTAATTTTCTTACTCTGAAATTCATGGAACCCACCTGTTGTTTCCGTCCATCAATTGAAGCGAAAACCGATATGACGGCCTCACTTCCCACCTGCCCCGGACGAGCAATCCAGGAGTCTCCTTTACGTGATAGCGTTCCATTGGTCATCGTGGCTTCGACACTGTTCATTGCCACTCCCGGCACAGAAATACTGATCGGGTTTTCAATTCCGGCATATAGAACATTCATAAGTGTCGGAGAGATGGTGGCCATTGGTTCCATAACGGTATAACTGGAGTTGAAAGGACGCCTGTCAAGGGTACCGTCACCGCGTGACACTTCAATATAACCCGAATACTCATGATTTCCTACAGAAGTAGCTGAGAGTTCAAGCAAGCCGTTTTCAATCTTTGATCCGTTAACAAAAACATTCGGACGCTGTGTGGTATCGATTGCCGCCAAAACAACCTGTGCAATATATTTACCACCTCTCATAACCATATTGGAATTCGGGATTACATAAGGATTGAGTTCATTGACCCTCACATCTCCGATATCCACATTTGTAATAAGGTTTGCAAGGGCCTCGCTTTCAGCTTCGCGAATGTCACTCTGAAGTTTAGAGAGGATAGTGACAGCTGCCACAGCCGGCATATTATCAAAATTCTGTTCCTCCCAGGATAACTTGGCACCCTCGTTATTTCGTTCAGTAATATCGGTGGCCAGCATATCCATCACAGCCTGACGCTTTACCGTATCTGTTATTAATGATGCTACTTTCTGGCGATAGGTGTCAATTTGTTCCTTCAAATGTCGTCCGTTGTTTGTTGACGGATTCAGCATAGTGACAGAAGCAGCCTCAAGGTCATCAAGATTTATAAGGTTATCCGGATTACCTTTTTTTCCGTCTGCCTGACGAGCTATGGCAAATTTCAACGAGTCTATTTCATTTAAAAGTGAAACGGAATAATCTCGTAGATAATTTCCTTTTTCCAGCCATGGTCCTACTTTGGTAGGATTCTTCACATAAAGTTCCTCGAGATACCTGTACTGTATCTCGTTTTTTGTGGCCATATTCTCATTTGTACGCACAAGGCCGTCGTGAACCTGATTAAATCCGTTAAGCACATCGCTTGACACATTCAGGGCCAACATTGCGGTCAGGACGATATACATCAGATTTATCATCCTTTGGCGCGGAGACATCCTTGCTACGTTATTTCCTGCTGCCATCCCTTGGGTTTTCTTTTTACTGTTCCTGGTTAACGGCTGATTGTTGTGCCAACGGATTGATTGTGAGAGCTGCGATCATCTTGGCATACACTGCGTTGATCTGCTGCATATAATGAGTCATCTTTTCAGATTCTTCACAATATTTCGCGGAATCAGTGGCCGATTTCTCATACATGTCCCTGATATCTTTCAATCCACGGTTCACTCTGTCGATTGCATCAAGCTGACCGGACATACTACGCAATTGAATCTCGTATATGGTATTGAGCCCCATCAGATTTCGATTGAGATCTTCCATGTGGCGTGCATATCCGCTCGTATTAGTAGATAACGTTTCATGAAGCTCACTCATCTGCTTGGAAATCCCTTCTATAGCTTCAGCAAATCTGTTGGTAGCTTCGACAAGTTCGTTAGCTTTCGTCAGATCTCCGGCAGCATTATTAAATTCTCCTGCCACTACTTCAGCATTTCCTCCTAACGATCCACCTCCAAGGTTTCCACCACCTAAAATCACAGTTCCACCTCCGACTCCATGGATTGGTTCTCCGTTGTCATCCAACACGGTGAGTTGTTCCACATCATCAGATTGATTTCCTTTGCCATTGAGTGCAGGCACTATCTCCTCCCAATTCGGTTCTTTAGGAGGACGGTCGAAGGCAGTCAGAAGGAACATCGCAATCTCCGTACCCATACCGATACAAAGCAATGTATTGCCACCGGGAAGGTGAAGAATCTTGAACAAAGCTCCCCATATAACTATGGCAGCACCCACAGAGTAGGCTATGTTGAAAAACCTCTGACCATTGTCACTATGGAGGAATTCCTCGATACGGTTAGTGTATCTTCTTATATTTTTAATATCTTTCATAACCTATTTCTTTTTCTTCTGGGTGCCTTTTGCAAATCCTATTTGAGTTCTGACATTGCGGAATCCTATATACGACCTTTGTTCATTCTGATATTCCCAAGTTCTAAGATCACTCCGGATATTTCCGGCCACATCTTTCCAGCTACCTCCCCTCACTATCTTACGTTTCATTCTATAGGGGTCTTCTATTGCAGCATCGTAGCGGTATTCAGGATTGATATCTGAAGTCAGCTTATCGATACTTTCAGAATAAGCAGTAGATGTCCATTCAGACACATTTCCAGCCATATCATACAGGCCAAAATCATTTGCAGTATATGTGCCCACAGGAGAAGTGATGACATGTCCGTCTCTTACATAGTCGCCATCCATCGGTTTAAAGTTTGCATAAAAACAACCCCTTTCATCGTATGGCAGCGTCTCTTCCCAGGGATATGCACTTTCCGAATTTCCTGCTCTAGCGGCATATTCCCACTCTGCCTCTGTCGGCAATCTATAGGGTTCGATATATATTCCGTCGCGACCTATGGAGCGTTTAAGGAAATCTGTGCGCCAATTAGAGAAAGCGTTTGCCTGTTCCCAGCTCACTCCCACTACAGGATAATTGTTATAACCGGCATGTGAGAAATACATTCTTGTATACGGTTCATTGTATGCATTGTCGAAATCATTTATCCAACAAGTTGTATCAGGATAAACATTTACAATATATGTATTCAAGAAATCGTAATCTCCTGAAAGAGGCCGAGTGATAGTCTCACGTATAACCTCTCCCTCTTCTGAGAAATATGCCGTATCTTTAGAAATCATCGGCAATTCTGTAGGAATAGGTTTGTCGGTGTTATATTCCCTTCTTGTCGGATCCAGACGGTTTTTTCTCCTTGCTGCTTCCGTGTGGTTATAAATTTCATAGCGATAATTGAGCTGTGTGGGATCGAGTTCACGGTGACCGGTAATAGGATTAACACGGTAGACGCTTTCGATTGCCCTTTGCTCATCTTCGTTTGCGTTACGCCATGGTATAGGCTTGTTCCAGTTAAGATACGGTTCTATAGGATTTCCTTCCCGGTCTTCCTCAATTTTGAAGGCTTCGTTGCCTCCAAAAGCCGGATCGTAGAGCCTTTCCCGGATGATGGAATCCCTAACCCAAAATACAAACTGCTTGTATTTGGAGTTGGTGACTTCAGTTTCATCCATCCAGAATGCATCCACAGAAATACCTCTCTGGTTAGCTTTCACACCCTGTATTGAGTCATCCTTTGAAGGTCCCATGGCAATATTGCCTCTGTCGATAAGCACCATCCCGTAAGGAGTTGGTTCTGCCCAGGCGCTACCGCCTACCCCGGTTACTTCTCCCCCCGCCATTGAGCTGCGACTACCGAAACATGATGTCAAGAGAGCCATTCCTCCCAAACCGCCAACAGCAGTAAGGGCATATTTCTTTATCCGTTTCAATTGTATATGGTTGTTTACTTTCATCTTCTTTTCGCTCCGAATCTTCTTTTCTAATGACAATTTCTTCTCTTGTTTTTAGCCTAATCACATTATTCTGATAGATCTTTGCCGGAAATTGCTCTTAGGACTCATGTCCATCTTAAATTGATAGCCAAGCACTATCTCATGGTTGCCTGTTGAGCCTTTGGGATTTAATTTATAGTCATATTCCCATGAATACCCTATGTAGAATTCCTTGAGAAACAAACCGGCAATCACTCCGGCTGCCCTGTTGTATCGGTAGTTGAGTCCGAAAGTCACCTTTTGATTATAGGTGGCCCTCATTTCCGCTATGCCTTTGAAATCAGAAAAATCTGTAGCCAAAAGCACTGAGGGCTGCAATGTAAATAACGAGTTATTTATCCGGATATTGCCACCGACATCAAAATACATAGTCATAGGCAAGTGACTTTCCATATATCGTGTGTCGGTTATCTCTTCTCCCTCCTTAGTGAGTTTTAGTTTTGGATTAGTTATGTGGGCCACAGAGACACCTGCATAAAATGCAGGATGGTCAAACCTCAAACCCACTGCCAAATCCACACTCCCGGCTCCTACATCCTGAGTTGGATAATCGGATAAATCCGGAGCATCATCATCATTGCCGGATTCACCCTCTTCACCTTTCTCCTCTCCACTTCCTTCGGATGATTCCCCATTATTATATATTACAAACTCGCTGCCTTTGAATTTTGTATGAAAATATCCTAACTGTACTCCTATACTAAGGGTAGATTGCCTGATTTTAAGTTTATAGCTTCCCTGAGCTCCAATTAAAAGATTACTGAAAAGATCGTAGGTGGCACTGTTTACAACCAGGCCTGCACCAATCCTTTTCCCTAATAATTTAAAAGGAGAGTCAGCTACAGCCATAAAATTCTTAGGAGACTTACGCGACCCCAAGTAGTCGAGACGTCCTATAGCTCTTATCCTTATGAAATCAATGTCGCCCGTAGCAGCCGGATTCAAAAGTGTCGGAGCTGCCCAATGCTGATTCAAAAGAGCATCGACATCTGCCGTGACATATACTTGAGACTTAAGTCCTCCTGCGTTTAGAATCATGAACAGGACAAGAATCCAGAAATTGTTGCGGAGAAATCTCATTCAAAGTAAAAATTAAATACTACCATATTTGACTTCACCTTGCTCAATGACTGGGTGATTTTATACATGTATTGGTCATCTTCCAGATCGGGACGTTTATGTTTCAGAATATCTGTAAGTCCGAAACAAAACTTCACCTCCGGAATCAGTTTGAAAAAGGGAAGATAAAAATCCACTCCAAGCCCTATTGTCAGATAGGCATCGCAGGTATTGAAGACAAGATAATCAGTACGTTTCTTCGTAACATCAAAAGTAGCCATCACTCCTGCCGTGACATAGGGACGTACATTATGAAGACGATTGCCAGATATCTTTAGATCTATAGGAGCCACCACGTATGCACTCTTCACGTCTTGCTTAATTATCTCTTCACTTGCATACTCCATCATTACGACTTCCTTACTACCGAAATAAATACCCGGCGAAAACCTTAGATTAAGATATTGATGCAGTCTAAGGTCAGCAAGAACATTGAGACAGAAACCGGGAGCAAAATTAGGCACTTCCATACTCCATCTTTCTCCATTCGGCGTCAGGAATCCGTTGTGGGTCAGATTGAGATCCTGGACATGGAAACCTACAGAAAATCCCAAATGCCATGGCTTAAGATCGGCATAGGGTCTATTAAGCAATTTATTTGTAGGCTTTCCTTCCATAGTCAACCCCACTCCTATAAGTAATAAGAGCGTCATCACACTACGTTTGACAATAAGGAGTTTCGTTCTCATCAAATTTATAACGCGCTATCCCTTTCATTATTGCCGTTTCTTTATTTATCTTTGCCTTATGGAATGGAAACGATTGATAAGCGATAGAAGACTCGGCCTTGAAGAATTGCATAGTGAAGGCTCACAAATGCGTAGTGATTTCCAACGAGACTACGACAGGATGATTTTCTCATCTCCTTTCAGAAGAATGCAAAACAAGACTCAGGTTTTCCCGCTCCCGGGAAGTATATTTGTGCATAACAGGTTGACTCATAGTTTGGAAGTCTCTACTGTTGGACGTTCTATATCCCGGGAGGTGCTGATGCGTATGCATCAACAAAAGAAATATTCCGATGAGTTTAATTTGCTGTTAAATATACCTGATATTGTAGCGACAGCATGTCTTTGTCACGATTTGGGAAACCCTCCCTTCGGACATTCAGGAGAAAAAACTATTTCCACATGGTTTAGCGAAGGTCCCGGTGTATCCTTGCAAAACCAACTATCTCCACAACAATGGAGTGACCTTATAAATTTTGAAGGTAATGCAAATTCTTTTCGATTGCTCACCCATCAGTTTGTCGGTCGCCGTAAGGGTGGTTTTGCAATGACATATAGCACTTTAGGCACTTTGGTAAAATATCCATGGACCTCTGAACATGCCGGGACAAAAGGAAAGTTTGGATTCTTTGAATCCGAAGAAAACCTCTACCGACGTGTGGCAGAATGGCTTGGCATACCGGAAATAAGTCAGGGGGTCTTTGCACGCCATCCTCTCGTTTATCTAATGGAGGCTGCTGATGATATATGTTATCAAATAATGGATATCGAAGATGCCCATCGACTTAAGATTCTCACCACAGAAGAGGCAGCTACTTACCTTCTTGCTTTCTTCGAAGAGAAACGGCGTGAAAAGCTCAGGAGAGGAATGGGATATCTTGATGACCCGAATGAAAAAATCAGCTATTTGCGCTCAAGTGTTATAGGTGTCTTGGTCGAACAAAGTGCTGATACTTTCGTAAGGAATCTTAAGCCTATTATGGATGGAGAAACTGTAGGAGCCTTAGTCAATATTCTGCCTGAGCTGCAGCGCGATGCTTATAAATCTTGTTCGGAGATGGCATATCAGAGAATCTATTGTGCGGCGGATGTGGTGGATGTTGACCTTGCGGGAAATCGAATCATCTCTTATCTGCTGGATATCTTAATGGATGCAGTCCTTAATCCTTCAAAAAACTATAGTCAATTGCTTCTGACAAAGATGCCGAGACAGTATGATTTTAACTCTCCTTCCATCTATGGACGTATTCAGGCCGTACTCGATCACGTGTCAGGAATGACCGACGTTTATGCTCTTGACTTGTTCAGAAAACTCAACGGTCATTCCCTACCGGCGGTTTAGAACCAATGATTTTTTTAATAATTGGATAATGGGGTTTTTAATTTAAGTAATCTTAAGAATAAATGTAACACGTTCAGATATGAAAGCTTGGTTACAATATATTATAACCTTCCTTGTTGCCATAGTAAGCGTAACTACTATTTTTGCCAAGGATTATGATCCGTCTGATCTGGTCAACCCCAATATAGCCGACAGACGTATTTATGTTTCAGATCCGGCCAATCTGGTTGGGCCGCAAGCTGAAGCTCAGGCAAACTCCACTCTTTGGAATCTTCGGCAAAAGACAGGAGCGGAAGTTGTGCTTGTTGTCGTGCCAAACACCGGAAACTATACTCGTGAAGAGTTTGCCGTTAAGCTCTTCGATGACTGGAAAGTAGGAAAATCCGATAAAGACAATGGAGTTATCATTCTGATAGTGCCTGATCAGCGGGAAGCTTGGATTGCAACGGGATATGGAGTAGAAGGGATTATACCCGATATTGCCGCTGCTAAAATAATCAACCGCTCTGTGGTGCCATACATGAAAGAGGGCGACCTTGACGGCGCGGTGAAAGCTGTCACTGCGGATGTGGCAAACGTTTTGAGCGATCCCTTGGCTGCCGAAGAATTAAAAAGCAAAAAAGGGGAGGCTTGGGAAGAGTCAGATCTGGAATCAGACATCACCACTGAAGATTTTTTAATTTTTATTATTATAGTTGTAGTCGGTTTGACTCTGACTTCTTTCCTGAAACTTTATCTTGACAACAAGAAATTCAAAAATTTAGACAGGTATTCCCAGGCACGTGGCTGGTATGACAACAAGACCACTTACCTTCTGCTGGCAATCTTCACTTTAGGTCTGGGACTTATCCCCTACTGGCTTTACAAAAGAAAATATAATCAAGCCCGCAATAGGCCCATAATGTGCCCCACTTGCAAAAATAAGATGCAGAAACTTAATGAGGAAGAAGACAATAAATTTCTTAGTCCTTCGCAAGACCTCGAGGAGCAACTTAACTCTGTAGACTATGACGTGTGGGTTTGTCCTGAATGTGGCACTGTAGAGCGTTATGCCTTTCCAAATAAATTCACTCACTATGAGGAGTGTCCTCATTGTCACACTGTGGCTATGAGTATGGTCAAAGATCACGTTGTAGTTCCTGCCACTACCCGTCACACGGGAGTGGGTGAGAGAATATATGAGTGTAAATATTGCCACAACCAGACTAAGAAAAGATATCAGATACCCAAACGCACAGATGGCACTGCTGCCGCTCTGGCAGCCGGAGCTGTCCTGGGTTCCGGAGGCCGTGGTGGTGGCGGTTTTGGTGGTGGTTTCGGAGGTGGTATGACCGGTGGTGGCGGTGGTGGAGGCCGCTGGTAAGATTATTTTTCTATTCGCCTCTCCATTTTTCTTAGCCGAATTTTTGAAGACTGATATGGGAATTGGATGGTAAGGGTATTCCCCTCCCCTTTTTGAGCCTTGATCTCATGACTCAGGGATTCCTTCATCGAGTCAATCCATTCCACATTATATATACCTTCGAAAGCCGAGGGAACCATTATAATCTTGACATCTCCCGTTGCCCAATTCCGGTTGTTAACATTAGCTCCGTCAAGATAATGGAATTTATAGTTATCGTCTTCGAGCAAGCAAACAAAACTGTAATCCCCGCCTAACCTTATAAGCGATTCTTCTAAATCACGGTCAAATACTGTCCAATAACCTTCCATTTCATCTTCACTCTCCTCCAGATATCTATCCAGACCGTTTAATGTGAAATCCTTGACGAGAGGATTGTTTTCGGAATAATTAAGATCAATATCACTGATTTTGACCTTTCCACCCCACCCTGCAAAAAAACCAATACCGGTAACTTCTGAATCTATTTCTAACTGATATATTTCTGCCAAGGAATTATCGCCTGTCATAATAGTAAAAATGCCATCCGATAGATTCAGATCCCATAGATTGTCGCCATCGTAAGGATTAACATTCTCAGAAACAACAATGCTCTCCGTTCTTTTTCCTGTTATTTGATAAATATCTATCTGTAGAGCACCGATTGTTTCCACTGGAGTAATTTTTTCAGTACCTTTCACACTTATGGCCACCGTATCTTTTAGGCTGGTGATAAAGAATCCCCAGTGGGGATTTTTAGTTCCGGTCTGCTTCCCTTTTGTCTTATATGTATACCTTTTTGATGGATTACCATTAATGTTCCTTGCGCGGAATTTCAATTGTACTTTATTCGAAGCCTGGGGTAACTTAAAAAAATCATATTTCAAACTGTCGGTCTCATTCTCAATTATAATACCCTCTGACGTGGCATATAAGAATGGCGAATATCCTCTGCCGTTATTCCAATGTAGAGTTCCCGCATTTGCAAGATTTGAAACTCCTGTGATTATTCCAACTAATGCGAAAATAAGAATTATGACTCCGATAATTCTATTGATCAGCCACATGGACCGGAGATTGAAGTGGGCACGAAGTTTGTTTACTGTGAATGTGACAAATTCCCACCATAAAATGGCACCAAAAAAAATTGCGACATATCCTGCTATATAATAATAGAAACTTATCTCCGGAATTGAGAAATTAAAACGGGCAAAAAGACCAATTATAAGAAAGAGTATCAAGGGGTTGGAGAAGGTGAAAAAGAATCCTCCGAGAATATTTTTATGGGGTGACACCTGTTGGTCTTGTCCTTGGGGTGTCTTGAGGGATGAGGCAGGATTCTTTTTGAAAAGATACACAGCAAATGCAATTAACACTATGCTTCCTGCCAATTGAATCACATTCTGGTTTCTCTCAAGAAATTCCTCTATGAAAGAAAGGCCGAATCCTGTAAGAATACAATAAATAAGATCCGAAATAGCTGCACCTATCCCGGTGTAGAGACCGGTTTTTCTTCCTTTGTCCAAGGTTCTTTGAATACATAGGATCCCTACCGGCCCCATAGGAGCAGAGATCAGAATGCCTATTGCCACTCCTCTCCATATCGTATAGAAAAGACTTTCAAAGAAGCCCATCACTCATCTTTTATTCTTTATCAGATCTTAGTTAGTGATGTAATATCCTCCGGTGCCGTTAGTGATCACTCTGTAGGATTTTAATGCATATTTATATTTCCCTGTGGCCGCTTCCCCACTTATCGGAGCTCCATGAGCCACCGTGACATCATACACAGAGTGACATTCGGGACAAACCGCCATATAGGTCTCATTTTCGACTGCCACTATTATTTTGGGATTACGTTCCACAGGACATGCAAGATCGTAGGCCAAAGGAGTCGCTGTCACTGCCGACAAGGGATCAACTCCTTCTATCAACAGAACTCCTCCAAATCCGGTAGCACTTGTAGATTTGTAGGCAAAACCTGTCGGTTGCGACTTGCCTGATGGGTTATAAATGAAATAACGATGACTTCCGAAACCCGACACTCCATAGGAATTCCAGACTCCGGCATCCGAAAAAGCAATATTTACAGGCATATTGGGAATCCTTTCATTGTCGACACTCTGGCAACCTATTAAGGTAAACGGAAGACAAAACAGAAATAAAATAAAAGGATATTTTAAACCAGGGCTATATGCTATAAATGAGATTTTCAGAGCAGTAGATTTTAATCAGAGTTATATATATATGATATTATGAGATATCATCCTATGAGAATGGTATGGCTCCCAAAACATCTCCGAACTGGTCAGCGATTTTCTGGATCTGTCCCCCTATAAGCGGGCGAAGCATCATTGGTATGTCAATGTCAAGATCTACTTTCGCCTCAGAACTTGTTTCAGTCTTTGGCGCAACATGCAAAGACAGCGACATTTGCATAGGTATGCCCTCCCCTTTCAGTTTGATCAATGATGGTGATTTCCTTTCGGTGACCCTGAAGGTAAGACTTCCCATCGGGCCTCCCGGCACTTCAATGGTGTCAGGAGTAATCACAATATTTTCAAACATCTGGCGCTTATCTTCCGGAATTCTGTCAGCGGGTACTTTATCGAGCATTCCTCGCAGGTTCTCAAGATTAGAGAGTTTGTTGTAAACTGTCTCCGCTGGTGCCTGCAACATTACGTTACCTGAACTATATACAGCCATTTGTCTTTCTATTTAAGCAAGAACTATATTAAAAAAACAATTCCCAATTCTATTAATAAAAAATTAATCTTCTAACCGGTTTACAATTTTTGTTTAAGCAGTAGAAAATTTAATCTTTTCTTGTATAAGGCATCCAACCTGCCGGGTCTTCTCTCCATTCCCTCAAGGTTTCTGCCTCCTCCTTACTGATAAAATTGGTATCTTCAGCCACTTCTATCATAGTGGAGTAATCACATAAAGACACAAGGGTGATATTCGCTTCATGAAATCTCTTAACTGCAATTGGGAATTTATAATTAAAGAGACAAGTCATACCTATCACTTCTGTTCCATAATTTTGCAACAGCTCCACGGTCTTAAGGGAACTTCCACCGGTAGAAACCAAATCTTCAATCACTACAACTTTAGTGCCCGGTTTAAGATTCCCTTCGATACTGTTCTCAAGCCCATGGTCTTTCGGGGTATCTCTTACGTATACATAAGGAAGTCCCAAGGTATCTGCCACAATTGCACCTATTCCGATAGCTCCCATAGCCACTCCAGCAATAGCCTGCACATCCGGGAAGTTCTCCAATATAGTCCTCGAGAATTCCACTTTCACAAAATTTCTTATGTCAGGATACGAAAGGATCCTACGATTATCGTTGTATATCGGTGAATTCCATCCGGAGGCCCATACAAAGGGATTCTGAGGCTGGAGCTTGATTGCGCTGATCTGTAGAAGTTTCTCTGCTAAAAGTTTTTCAGTAGACTTCATAATTATCTAACTTTGTGGTTATTAAATTATAGTGTGTGAGCCATTTCACCTAAACAAGATGCCAAATTGACCCTACCTCCACTATTATGCAAATTTACACCTTACCATTAAATTATACAACAAAAAAATTATATTGCTTAAGCTCTCGCTCAATTTTTGATAAGGAATTTAGAAGAAAAAAAGACAGGTCTCTTTTGGGGGACCTGTCTCTTCTATTACTTTTTAATCTTATTAGTCTTGGTTAAGATTTACACGTTTGAAATCTACTGCAACAAGACCTTTTGATGTCTGATCCAGGAATTGTCCCACTGTGATTTTGGTGTCGCGATGGAATTCCTGTTCCATGAGGCAATTCTCTTTCAAGAATTTGTTGATACGTCCATTTGCAATGTTCTGAATCATCTGCTCGGGGAGATTTGCCGCTTTAGCTTCAGATGTCTCTTTGATGATCTGGCGAGCCTTGTCAGCTTCTTCCTGTGAGAGCCAGCCTTTTGCCATATTGGAATTGATGTGGTCTTCGCTGTCTACAAGGTTGGGATTGATACCTGCCTTTTTGAGGGCTACTTCCACAGCTTTCTTCACTTGTTCCTCCTTAGTCTTGTCAATTGCAATTTCAAGCTCTTTCTTGAGGATTGTTGGATCCACATGGTCACGGTCTACAGCCACAGGATTCATAGCTGCAACCTGCATTGCAACCTCGCGACCTATAGTTTCATCAATTCCGGGGAGACTTAAGCCTACTATAGTGGCTAATTTATTGCCAAGGTGGTCATACCCGGCAACAGAAGGAGCTTCTACATATTCGTAAGCGCCAAGCTCCATCTTTTCGCCTGTCTTGCCCACTTCGTCAGTTATGTTAGCCTCAACGCTACGGCCATTTATAAGGAGAGCCTTAACCTCATCGAGAGATTTTGCCTTTGCTTCAAGAGCTGCGTCAAGGATTGCTTTTGTCAGCGCACGGAATGACTCATTCTTAGCCACAAAGTCAGTTTCACATTTCAAGGCCACGATAGCTGCAAAGTCGCCTTTTGTCCCGCTCAATACGCAACCTTCGGCTGCCTCACGGTCTTCACGCTTAGCGGCTACTGCCTGACCTTTCTTACGGATGATCTCGATGGCTGCCTCGATGTCGCCGTTAGTCTCGGCAAGAGCATTCTTACAATCCATCATACCTGCGCCGGTCATATTGCGCAGTTTTTTAATATCTTCTATGGATACTGCCATGATTTTGTCAGATATTTTTATTGGTTATTCAGCAGTTTCTTCTGATTCCTCCACTTTTACTTCAGCCTCTACAGGAGCAGCTTCTTTGTTCTCGCCACGACGCACTCTACGACGTTTGCCGGGAGTAGCTTCTGCTGTTGCTTCTTTCTCTTCTTCTCCGGCATCGAGTTTCTCTACTTTCCTTTCTTCCAGACCCTCAGCCATTGCTGCGCATACTGTGTCGAGGATAAGATCGATACTCTTGGAAGCATCGTCATTTGCAGGGATGATGAAATCTATGTCGGCAGGGTCAGAGTTGGTGTCAACGATACCGAAAACAGGTATACCAAGACGTTTGGCTTCTGCAACAGCGATATGTTCTTTCATCACGTCTACAACGAAAAGAGCGTTGGGAAGACGAGAAAGATCAGCTATTGAACCGAGGTTCTTCTCCAATTTAGCCCTCTGGCGAGTGATCTGAAGTTTTTCACGCTTTGAAAGGTTATCGAATGTGCCGTCTTTGCTCATCTTGTCGATGGTGGTCATCTTCTTCACAGCCTTACGGATAGTGGGGAAGTTGGTGAGCATACCGCCCGGCCAACGTTCTGTAACGTATGGCATGCCTACAGACTGAGCATGGCTTTCTATTGCTTCCTTAGCCTGTTTCTTGGTGGCTACGAAGAGCACCTTGCGACCGCTTTTAGCAATCTGCTTCAATGCATTTGCAGCTTCGTCGAGCTTGGCTGCTGTTTTATAAAGGTCGATGATATGGATACCGTTACGCTCCATAAAGATATAAGGAGCCATAGCGGGATTCCATTTACGTTTGAGATGGCCGAAATGACATCCGGCATCGAGGAGTTGTTCAAAAGTTGGTGTTGCCATTCTTTTTTGTTTTGCGGGCTTATGCCCATTGTTTACATTCTTTTTAAATTTTCTTGAAATCCAACCTGCGGGTAGGAATAAGATATCATCCTGCAGGTTTAGATACTAAACATTCAATTTTTTTCACTTTGCTCATCAAGCATAACTCAATTGAGCAAAATATTCCCGATTCAGAACGCGAGAAATTAACGTTTTGAGAACTGGAAGCGTTTACGTGCCTTCGGACGGCCCGGTTTCTTACGTTCTACAACGCGAGCGTCGCGAGTCATGAAGCCTTCGGAACGGAGAGCCGGTTTATCTTCCGGATTGATTTTCACCAAAGCTCTGGCGATAGCAAGACGAAGAGCCTCAGCCTGACCTTTGAAACCACCACCGTCGATATGGGCCATGATATCGTATTTGTCGGCCACTTCAAGTTTATTGAGCGGCTGCTTCACAACATATTGAAGAATAGAAGAGGGGAAATACACCTCAAGAGGTCTTTTATCGATAACGATGTTACCGCTACCTTCCGACACATATACGCGTGCCACTGCGGCCTTACGACGGCCAACTGCATTTACTTTATCCATTATCTTCTATTATTTCATTTTGTTGATATCGATTACCTTAGGATTGTTGTTGGCAAAAGGATGCTCCGGGCCGTTGAAGACATACATATTATTGATGAGAGCACGGCCAAGCGGACCTTTCGGCAGCATGCCTTTGAGCACCTTGATGAATAACGGGTGCTTGCCTTCTTTCACAGTCTTCTTGAAAGATTTCTCCATAAGATCGCCGGGAGTGAATGTGCGTTGTCCGCCGGGGTAACCTGTATAACGGAGATATTCACGCTTGTTCATCTTGTCATTGCTCATCACAACTTTATCCGCATTGATGATGATGACATTATCACCGCAATCAAGATTGGGAGTGAAATCAGGTTTATTCTTGCCACGAAGAATTTTGGCAACTTTGGAACACAGACGGCCAAGCACCTGACCCTCTGCATCAACTACCACCCATTCTTTCTCTATAGTGTTTGGGGTGGCTGATTCTGTTTTGTAACTTAAAGTATCCACTTTTGTGTTCTTTTTTAATTATTTCAAAATCTGTGCTTCAGGCACAAACTAAGTCATCCATCCCGGGCAGCCTGACGGCCAAATCAGTGCGTTCCCATAATGGCTGACGAAATAACTGGATATAATCGGCACCGCAAAATTACATAAAATCCACCAATTACAAAATATTCTACACCATTTTTTGCCAATTTATAATTTTTCTTCCCTCCTCCTTTATAATTCTTGATAAAAATTTTTCATAATCTTAAAATTCTATTTTAGAGTTGAAAATGAATCGACTAATATACTTAAGAAAGGCCCTCACCCTCCTCCTGTTGATATGCAGGAAAGAAAAACTTAGAAAAATTTTTATGGAAAATTTGGTGGAATAACAAAAACTACCTAACTTTGCACCGCAATTCAGGGAAGCACGGGAATAATTAACCCTCAAATCCAAATTGCAAAAAGAAAGAAAGCTTCAGTAGCTCAGTTGGTTAGAGCACCTGACTGTTAATCAGGGGGTCGTTGGTTCAAGCCCATCCTGAAGCGCAAAAGAGAAAAAACTCGTAAAGTCAGGTTATCACTAACCTTAATTCGAGAATATTGCTTCAGTAGCTC
>JAFLTR010000041.1 GCA_022509205.1 Muribaculaceae bacterium
GAAACACCAACATTCGGATCTTGAGGTTCGTCAACTTTGGGATCATCTTCCTTCGGGTCATCTTTGGGATCTTCTTTCGGATCATCTTTCGGGTCTTCCTTAGGATCGTCTACATTGGGTTCCTCAGGCACGATATTACCCATATTCTCATCGGCATCCTCGCTTGGGTCGTCTCCCTCGATCCATATACATGAATAAGAGGCACGGGTGGGCACTTTGGCAAGACGTTGACATTCGCCGGTGTTTACATCCACCACATATAATGCAGTATCGAACAGACCGTTGGTGCGCCATTCCCTTTGGTCGAGAGTGGTCCAGGAACCGGTGCTGTTGACACCCTTACCGCTATTGTAGAAACCTATCCAGTACATTTTTGACGGGTCGCTCTTTGCAAAACAAGCAGCCTGACGGCGCACCTGCGAGCAATAGCCTGTAGCCGGCAAAGGATATTTATAACCGATATAAGACTCACCTGTGGCGGGGTCTCTTTTTGTCACCTGATCACGCTTCATCAAACCTGTCTTAAGGTCGATTTCTATCAACTGGGCACCGGTAAGCTCATGATCGATGTTGCGCATCTTGCCATCCTCGTCAAGATAACCGTTGGCGCCACCGCTTGTCATTACGAATCCGCGACCCTCGCTGTT
Organism: Muribaculaceae bacterium; assembly: GCA_022509205.1. Classification (GTDB taxonomy): domain Bacteria; phylum Bacteroidota; class Bacteroidia; order Bacteroidales; family Muribaculaceae; genus Lepagella. The sequence goes on from JAFLTR010000041.1 coordinate 648, forward strand.
GATGGCGAAAGTGACGAAATTACCATAATACAGACCCGGAGTGATCGGAGTGATCTTCATAGTGGCGAGGTCGATTGTGCCGAGACAATAACCGTCGTCAAGACCCTCCCTGCCGGAATCAACGTCATCCTCGTCGGGAGAATAGTTGGGGTCGTTCAAGACCTCATCCATAAGTTTGGCATCGGTGATATGGAAGAAACCATATACCTTTCCATCCTTCGGATTATAGCTCATACCGGCCGACTCGATATTCTTGGAAACATCCATATATTCATCTGAATTGTTGAGGAGATCGCCCGTGTTGGCATCCCATTTACGCACTGCAAACAATTCATAGTCTTCAGTTGACTGATAGTCGCGCGACATCACTGTCACCAGTTTAGAACCGGCATGGACAGCGCCGGAGTTTCCGTACATAAGATTGAAATTTGCGGCCCATACCTGTTTTTCAGGATCTGCAAGCACTTCGCTTTTAACCACTGCCGGCTCCTTTATGGGAGTAGAAAGGGTTTTTCCGTCCCATTCCAAGGCATAAATACCTAAATCTACCAAGAAAATGGCTTTCCCATTTACATAACCCAGGTATTCAGATTTGAGTTGGTCGCCATCATCATAACGGTTGTTGTTCAAGACACCTTTAATTTTGATTGGCGCGGCTCCGAGCGACATTGCCACCGAGAGGGCAAGAATCGTAAGTAAAGATTTTCTCATATTGTTAAGATTAGCTTGAAAGGTTAAATTTCAGATTAGTTGATAGAGCAAAGTTAAATTTTTCGATTTATTCATACAAATGAGTGAAATTCAGTAATCTTTATTTATTGTTAATATATTTTGCTGTAAATCAATCAATTTAATTTATATTAACATAATTTAATTTATTTTTAGTTAAATCAATAAACCTATGTTAAGTACAAAATTAAGAATTCGATATAAAATGAAAATCAATAAATTACAGATTCGGAAAGAAAATTCTGTTGGCCCGGAGGAGAGTTAAAAAATTCACATTTTAGAGTAATTTTTTTAACACAATTTTAAGGAGGGAGAGACAAAAAAGGGAAATTTTTGATTAACTTTGCAGAAAATTTTGAGAATGACAGGAAATTGTCGACCGAAGCACCATCCGCAAGCCGTAGAGTCTGAGACTTTATCAAACGGAAAATCCTTCCGCAAGGTCACAATTTTTCTATAATATATAGGCAGTTCGATAGTCGAATTGCCTTTTTTATGATATATATGAATGCCAATTACAACCTTACAGGTGTGACTGCGATCACCCGGAGTGGCTTTGCAAAGTGTAATATCCGTATCAAAGATGGCCTCATAAGCCGTATTTCACCTTTCGATTTCCGGGAGGAGAGCCCATACGCCCCTCACCTGCTGGTCATCCCGGGACTCGCCGACATGCATGTGCACCTGCGCGAACCGGGCTATTCCTACAAAGAGAGGATAGCCACCGGCACGGCGGCAGCAGCGGCCGGAGGTTTTACAATGGTATGTCCGATGCCTAATCTCAACCCGGCCCCGGATTCGCTGCCTCATCTCCGGGAACAACTCGACATAATAGAACGCGAGGCAGGTATAGCGGTTGTGCCCTTTGCCACCATCACCCGCGGACGCGAAGGCCGGGAACTGACCGATTACGAAAGCCTGGCTCCATACGTGGCCGGTTTTTCCGACGACGGCAGCGGAGTGCAGGATGAGGAGACCATGCGCAAAGCAATGTATGGCATAGCGAGAACCGGGAAACTGCTCGCGGCCCACTGCGAAGTGGAATCCCTCCTCAAGGGAGGATACATCCACGACGGAGAATATGCACGGGCCCATGGCCACAGAGGCATTCCTTCGGAATCGGAATGGAGGGAAGTGGAGCGCGATATCAGACTTGCAAGGGAAACCGGCTGCCGGCTCCACATCTGTCATGTCTCCACCAAGGAAAGCGTGGCCCTTGTGAGAGAAGCCAAGAAAGAAGGGTTAAGAGTGACTTGTGAGACTGGTCCACATTACCTTACCTTCAGTGACAGCGACCTTCGGGAAGAGGGAAGATTCAAGATGAACCCTCCGATCCGCGGGATCGAAGACCGGGAGGCATTGAGAGAGGGAATAGCCGACGGCACAATCGATGTCATAGCCACCGACCACGCGCCTCATTCCTTAGAGGAGAAATCAAAAGGGCTTCAGGGAAGTGCCATGGGAGTGGTGGGGCTGGAGACAGCTTTCTCAGCTGTCTACACCACCATGGTTTCATCCGGAATAATACATTTGGAAAGAATCGTGGAACTGATGTCGACAAATCCGAGGAAACTCATAGGCCGGAGCTACATCAAATATCTCGAAGAGGGCCAGATAGCTGATCTTACACTGATCAATCTATCGGAGAGCTATAAAGTGGACCCTTCGACTTTCCTGACAATGGGGAGATCGACACCTTACGAGGGAAAGACACTAAAAGGAGTAATCAAACTGACAATACATAGCGGACGAACCGTATACGACAGATTATGAAAAATCCTGAAAAGAAACTTGTGCTTGAAGACGGTCGTGAATTCTACGGCCAAGGGTTCGCCTCAAATGAGGAGAGAGTGGGCGAGCTGGTGTTCAACACATCGATGGTGGGATACCAGGAGATACTCTCCGACCCCTCCTATGCCGACCAGATTATAGTGATGACCTATCCCTTGATCGGGAACTACGGGATCACCGATGAAGACTATGAAACCAAGTTTCCGAAAATCGGAGGTATGATAGTCAAGGAGAACAACGACTCCCCCTCCAACTTCCGATACACCAAGACACTTGCGGAAGTGCTTGAGGAGAACGAGATACCAGGCATGAGCGGACTCGACACAAGGATGCTTACAAGAATCCTGAGAGACTCACGGGGCATCCGGGCCATCATCACGGATGCCGACACGCCCACGGAGGAGGCTGTGGCCAAGATCAAGGCCCATCCGCGTCCAAAAGACCTTGTTAGCAAAGTGAGCTGCAAGAAAAGATGGTTTGCACGCACTGCCAACTGCAAGCATGACATAGTGGCAATCGACTGCGGAATGAAACTGAATATGGTGAGGAGCCTCAATTACAACGGTTGCAACGTGACTGTGGTGCCCTACACCACGAGTGCCGAGCAGATACTGGATTTCAATCCTGACGGAGTTTTGATTTCCAACGGCCCCGGGAGCCCCGAAGATCTGCCGGAAGTGGTGGAGACACTCAAGCAGTTGCGAGGGAAAGTGCCGATGTTCGGCATTTGTCTGGGTCATCAGCTCCTTGCCCTGGCCTACGGAGCAAAAATCTGCGAGATAAATCCGGGGCATAGGGGAGGCAACCACCCCGTGAAGGACCTCAAGAGCGGTAAAGTGCTGATCACGGCACAGAATCACGGTTTTGCCGTAGACAAGGAGTCCGTTGAATCCACTCCGCTGAAAGTGACACATATCAATCTTCTTGACGGCACCGTTGAGGGTCTTGAATGTGAAGAGGAGAAAGTGATATCGGTGCAGTTCCATCCCGAGAGCGCTCCCGGCCCGCAAGACTCCATCTATCTGTTTGACAAGTTTATAGAAATGACAAGATAGAGTGGTAAAGTTATAAAGTTATAAAGTTGGAAAGTTGCGAAGTTGCAAAGTTGGTAAGTTGGAAAGTTAGGGAGATTTAAGAAAAGAGATTATGCCAAAGAGAACAGATATAAAGAAGATCATGGTGATAGGGTCGGGTCCTATCGTAGTGGGTCAGGCTGCAGAATTTGACTATGCCGGCACCCAGGCCTGTGCGGCCCTTAAAGAGGAGGGGTATGAGGTGGTGTTGGTAAATTCCAATCCCGCCACTATCATGACCGATCCGGAAATAGCCCACAAAGTGTATATGGAACCCCTCACACTGGAATATGTGGCCAAGATCGTTAGATATGAGCGACCCGACGCGATAGTGCCGGGGCTTGGTGGCCAGACCGGTTTGAACCTTGCCGTGCAACTTGCAAAGAAAGGCATCCTTGAGGAGTGCGGAGTTGAGATTTTAGGCACATCCTTCGACAGCATAGAGCGCGCCGAAGACCGTGAGCTTTTCAAGGAATTGTGTGAATCAATCGGAGAACCGGTTTTGCCGAGTGATGTGGCCGACAGCATTGAAAAGGGCGTGGAGATAGCTAAAAAGATAGGTTATCCCGTGATCTTGCGACCGGCCTTCACATTAGGTGGCACAGGAGGCGGCTTCGCCGATAATGAAGAGGAGTTGCGAGAACTGATGCGGACTGCACTTGACCTTTCTCCGGTGCACCAGGTGCTGGTGGAAAAGAGCATAAAGGGATTCAAGGAGATAGAATTCGAAGTGATGCGCGATGCCAACGACACCGTGATCGCTATCTGCTCTATGGAGAACTTCGACCCTGTGGGAGTGCATACCGGCGACTCTATAGTGGTAGCTCCCTCCCAAACCTTATCGAACAAGGAATACCAGCTTCTGAGAGACAGTGCCCTGAAACTCATTCGCGCTTTGAAGATAGAGGGGGGATGCAACGTGCAGTTTGCTCTCGACCCATTGTCGTTCGACTATTATCTAATCGAGGTGAATCCTCGTGTATCGAGATCCTCCGCTCTCGCCTCGAAAGCTTCTGGATATCCTATTGCGAGAGTGAGTGCCAAGATAGCAGTGGGATTACATCTTGACGAAATCAATTTAGGTCATATCCCGGCAAGTTTCGAGCCGGCGTTGGACTACGTGGTGACAAAAATCGCCCGCTTCCCCTTCGATAAATTCGCCGATGCTTCCAACGAACTGGGTACCCAGATGAAAGCCACCGGTGAGGTGATGAGTATCGGAAGGAATTTCGAGGAATCCTTACTAAAGGCCGTTAGATCGCTGGAAACCGGAGTCAACCACCTATATCTGGCAAAATTCGATGATTTCACGACAGACAAACTACTCGACTATATAAAGACACCTACCGACGACCGGCTCTATGCCATCGCCGAATTGCTCCGCCGGGAAGTTGACGCCGGACATATTTACAACCGCACAAAGATCGATATGTTCTTCCTCGACAAACTGAAGAATATCATCGATATTGAAAATCGGGTAAAGGCAAACGCTTGGGATGCAGAGACACTCAAAACAGCCAAGACATTCGGATTCTCTGACAAATACATAGCCGGATGTTGGAATTCCGACGAGGATAAAGTGAGAAAATTCCGCCTTGACAACGGCATCAAGCCTGTCTATAAAATGATCGACTCCTGCGGAGCCGAATTCCATTCCACCACAGATTATTTCTATTCGACGTATGACACGGAGAATGAGTCGATACCGTCAAAGAAGAAAAAGATTGTGGTGCTGGGATCGGGTCCCATACGAATCGGCCAGGGGGTGGAATTCGATTATTCTACCGTTCATGCCATCTGGGCTATACGCAAGGCCGGATATGAAGCCATAGTGGTGAATAACAATCCGGAAACTGTTTCAACCGACCATACCACAAGCGATAAGCTTTATTTCGAACCGCTCACGGTGGAGGATGTCTTAAATGTGCTCGATCATGAGAAACCCGACGGAGTGATAGTGACCTTGGGAGGTCAGACCGCCATCAACCTTGCAGAAAGACTGGCAGAACATGGTGCACCGATCATAGGAACCGGAATCGATGCCATCCGCAATGCCGAAGACAGAGGTTGCTTCGAGGCCATAATGGAGAAACTGAATATCCCGAGGCCTAAAGGAGTGGCAGTCACCACTATCGAAGAGGGAATAAAGGCTGCCAAAGAGATCGGTTATCCGGTGCTTGTGAGGCCCAGCTTCGTATTGGGAGGTCGCGCAATGCAGATAGTGAGCAATGAAGAGCAACTCAGGAAATATCTCCATGAGGCTGTGGAAGTGAATGTGGAGCATCCCGTGCTTGTTGACCGGTATATAATGGGCAAGGAGCTTGAAGTGGATGCAGTTTGCGACGGTAAGGATGTATTTGTGGCCGGTATAATGGAGCACGTGGAGCACACGGGAGTCCATTCCGGCGACTCTATGAGTGTATATCCCACCTTCAGCGTGAGTCAGAAAGTGAAAGACACCATATTGGACCATACCGTTAAACTCGGTAAAGAAATCGGTATTGTCGGCCTCTACAATATCCAGTTTATAGTGGATGGGAATGAGGAAGTGTTTGTGATAGAGGTGAATCCGCGTTCTTCCAGAACAGTGCCATTCATCTCTAAGGCGACAGGTCAACCACTGGCTCCGATTGCCACCAGGGTAATGCTCGGGGAAAGCCTTAAGGAGCAGGGCATTCAGGGGCTTTATCCGAAAGAAAAGAAAAGATGGTTTGTGAAAACCCCCGCCTTCTCATTCAACAAATTGAGAGGTATGGACACTTACCTCTCTCCGGAGATGAAGTCTACCGGAGAGGCTATAGGCTACGACAGGAGTCTGAAACGCGCCCTCTATAAATCATTGCAGGCGAGCGGAATGGATGTATCGAACTACGGCACTGTCTTTGTGACCATAGGTGACAACGACAAAGAGCGTGCCCTTCCCCTAATAAAGAGATTCTACGGACTGGGCTTCAACATCGAGGCTACCCGCGGCACAGCTGAATTCCTGAGAAACAACGGGATCCGAACTCGCCTTGTCAAAAAGCTGAGCGAAGGGAGCGACGATATCGTGAAGTCGTTGCGTCAGGGTCATGTGAGCTATGTGATCAACACAATGGATATAGGAGCCGACCATTCCCACCGCGACGGCTATCATATCAGAAGGACCGCGATAGACAACAATGTCACAGTATTCACATCACTGGAGACAGTGGAAGTGCTCCTCGATGTACTTGAAGATATCACAATGAAAGTCTCTACTATCGACGAGGAATGAAAGATATCAGGAAATTTCTTAGAATAAAGGAAAACCGGAAAGTTTCAGACAGGACCTTTTTCCTACGTCTGCGGGAACCGGAAAGGAAATCGAACCATGAAGACAACCTCTGCGACACTAATCTTCCCCTTTGGGAAAATTTCAGGGCCGGACAGTTTGTCAATATAGCCATCCCGGGGAAATATCTTAGACGCCCTATTTCCGTTAGCCGATATTTTCCCAAAGAGGGTGAAATCCATCTATATTACAATATAGCAGGCGAAGGCACCCGGGAACTCTCGGAGATGAAACCGGGAGAAACGCTCGACATCCTTCTGGATCTTGGCAACGGCTTCTCGATACCCGAAGGAATTAAAAAGCCCCTCCTGTTGGGAGGAGGTATCGGAGCCGCCCCTCTCTTCCAGCTCGCATACGACCTGATAGAAAGCGGTGTGAAGCCCCGGGTAGTACTGGGATACAATACTTCGGGAGAATCCTGGGGAATGGAGAAAGCCTTGCAGGAGTCGGGGATTGCCGCTTTTATTGCCACGGTTGACGGATCGGAAGGGACAAAAGGCTTCGTAACAGATGTGATCCGGGAGAAGGCTCTCGATTTTGACTATTTTTATGCGTGCGGTCCTATGCCGATGCTTAAGGCTCTGATGAATCTGTCCACAGAAGGGGAGTTGAGTCTGGAATGCAGGATGGGATGCGGTTTCGGTGCGTGTATGTGTTGCAGCATGGAGACAGCCCATGGTCCGAGAAGGATTTGCAAAGAGGGGCCTGTCTTCAAGAAAAGCGAGTTAAAATTTTAGGTTATGGGGAGTGTGAAATTAGGAGACCTTGAATTGCAGAACCCGGTGATACCCGCATCAGGATGTTTCGGTTACGGATATGAAATGAATGAGTACTATCCCATAGACATTCTGGGTAGCATCTCGTTCAAAGGGACCACCAGGGAGCCCCGGTCGGGCAATCCGTTGCCGAGGGTTGCCGAATGTAGCAGCGGGCTGATCAATTCCGTAGGATTGCAAAATCCCGGCATCGATGCTGTCATATCGCGTGAGCTCCCAAGACTACGGGAGGTGTTTCATCAGCCAATAATAGCAAACATCAGCGGTTTTTCTACCGATGAATACCGGGAATGTTGCGAAAAGATCACACGTGAGGATCAGATCGGGCTGATAGAATTGAATGTTAGCTGCCCCAACGTGCATGGCGGAGGAATGAGCTTCGGCACAGACCCCGGAGTGCTTGAAAGCCTTGTCAGAGAGGTGAAAGAGGTATGCACAGTGCCCTTATATGTAAAGCTGACGCCGAATGTAGGGGATATCGTCAGGATGGCGAAAGCTACTGTTGACGGAGGCGCAGACGGACTCTGCCTCATCAACACCCTCCTGGGAATGAGATTCGACCTGAAGACCGGGAAACCTGTAATCGCAAATGTGATGGGTGGTTTTTCAGGACCTGCAATTTTCCCCGTGGCTCTGCGGATGGTTTATCAAGTGAGACAAGCCTTTCCCACCCTGCCGATCATCGGCTGCGGAGGCGTGGCCAGTGCAAGCGACGTGAAAGAAATGATGTTGGCCGGTGCAAATGCTGTCGAAATAGGTTCAGCCAATCTAATAAATCCTTATATTTGCAAGGAAATAATCGAGGCACTTTAACAATCAGACCTAAAAAATAAACCACCATGAAAATAAAAACGATGGCAATAGCCACAATTTTAGCCGCCGGGACACTTGCGGCGACAGCTCAAAGCAATTTTGACGCAAAATTCAAGTCATATCCTACATATTCGGGAGAGGATCTTGAACTGACTGTAGACTCCAAAGGCACCCACTGGCGTTTGTGGAGCCCTGAGGCACAGGAAGCTGTGGTGAATGTATATAACCAAGGTAAGGGTGGAACTCCCATCATGTCCCTGCCGATGGAATTCCATAAAGACAATGGCACCTGGACAGCCTCGACAGGAGAGCAACTCTATGGAAAATTCTACACATTCCGGATAAAATTTGACGGCAAATGGCTTAATGAGACCCCCGGAGTATGGGCTAAAGCAGTAGGGGTAAACGGTAAGCGTGCCGCCATAATAGATTTTGCAAAAACAAACCCAGAGGGTTGGGAAAACGACAAAGGCCCTAAGGTGGATAATTTCACTGACGTGATTGTCTATGAGATGCACCATCGAGACATGTCAATGCACCCCTCATCCGGCATCACGAACAAGGGTAAATTCCTCGCTCTGACAGAAGAGGGCACCACTACCCCATCAGGTGAGAAAACAGGAATAGACCATCTGAAGGAACTGGGTATCACCCATGTGCATATCCTGCCGAGCTACGACTACAATTCTGTGGATGAAGCCAACTTGCAAAACAACGTCTATAACTGGGGCTATGACCCTCAGAACTATAATGCTCCCGAAGGTTCTTATTCCACCAATCCGGAAAACCCGGAGGTGAGGGTAAAGGAGATGAAAGAGATGGTGAAGGCTCTCCACGATGCCGGAATCGGAGTAATAATGGACGTGGTGTATAACCACACGGCAGAGAATGACGGCAGCAATTTCTCGCTGACAGCTCCGGGCTACTACTATCGTCACCGCGAAGACGGAAGCTATTCCGACGCCTCAGGATGTGGGAACGAAACGGCCTCCGACCTTCAGCAGATGCAGGATTATATCGTGAACTCCGTGAAATACTGGGCAGACGAGTATCATATCGACGGTTTCAGATTCGACCTTATGGCTATCCACGACACTGAAACGATGAACAGAGTGGCAAAAGAACTGAAGGAGATCAATCCCTCTATATTCGTGTATGGTGAAGGCTGGACAGCCGGAGACTCTCCCCTTGCTCCCGAACGCCGGGCTTTGAAAGAGAATGTAAGCAAGATGGAAAACGTAGCTGTTTTTTCCGATGATATCCGTGACGCTGTGAAAGGACACTACACCGATGCTTCCGACAGAGGTTTTGCAACCGGCAAACCAGGTCTCGAAGAGACAGTAAAAATAGGAATAGTGGCAGCTACGGCCCATCCTCAGGTGGACTATTCAAAGGGAAATAATTCAAAGTTCGCTTATGCGGATTCTCCTGAGATGATTGTGAACTATATATCATGCCACGACGACCTGAGCCTCACCGACAAACTCAAACAGAGTATGAAAGGAGAACCTGAGGAAAACCAACTTGCAGCCGCCAAGCTGGCTCAGACCATAATTTTCACATCGCAAGGTACACCTTTTATGTTTGCCGGCGAGGAGGTGTTCAGAAACAAGAAGGGTGTGCATAATTCTTACAACCGTCCCGATTCAATCAATGCCATCGACTGGGAAAACAAGACAAAATATCGCGACCAGTTTGAATATTACAAGGGACTGACAGCACTTAGAAAAGCCCATCCTGCCTTCAGAATGACTTCGGCAGAGGATATTGCCAAGAACCTTGTGTTTGATAAAATCGATTCCGCAAAAAATCCGAATCTCATCTCCTATTCTCTTAAGAACAATGCCAACGGCGACAGTTGGAAGGAGATAAAAGTGGTATTTAATGGGGCCTCCGAACCTCAGACCGTAAAGATAGCCAAAGGGAACTGGAAGATTGTCGCACTCGACGGAAAGATAGATCCGGAGGGAAATCTCGGCACCTCAAAAGGGGGGAATATGACCCTCGCACCCTATTCCGCCATGATTCTGGCTCAGGAATAATCGAGTCTACTCCAAAGAGGGAAAATATGTTGTCTAACATATCCGCTGTCTCTGTAGAGATGGCGGATTTTTTGTATATTGCAACGTTTTTCGGGATAATACGGGAAACAAAATAGTAGAACCGTAGGGAATCTCCGCGGCCAAACTGAATTAGAGAAATTTTCACTTAAAATCTTAATACACAAAATGAAGATTTACAAAACCGACGAAATCAAAAACATTGCCCTGTTAGGCTCGAAAGGGTCGGGCAAAACCACCCTTGCGGAATCATTGCTCTTCGAGAGCTCAGTGATTAAACGCAGGGGTAACATCGAATCGGGAAACACAGTTTCCGACTATTTCCCGGTGGAAAAGGAATATGGTTATTCCGTTTTTTCCACAGTTTTCAACGCAGAATTCAATGGCAAGAAATTGAATTTCATCGATTGTCCGGGAGCCGATGACTTTGTGGGCAACGCCTACACTGCTTTGGGAGTATGCGACACCGGTGTTGTAGTAATCAATGCTGAATATGGTGTAGAGGTGGGCACCCAGAATATCTTCCGTGTCACCGGTAAACTGAACAAGCCGGTGGTGTTCGCCCTCAACCACATGGATGGGGAGAAAGTGGATTTCGACAACCTCATGGAGCAACTCCACGAGCATTTCGGAAGCAATGTAGTGCCTGTGCAATATCCTCTGGATGCCGGAGCCAACTTCCATTCGATGATCGACGTCTTGCTGATGAAGAAATATGAATGGGGTCCTGACGGTGGAGTTCCGAAAATTTCAGACGTACCAGCCGACCAGCTTGACAAAGCACAGGAAATGCATGACGCTCTGCTTGAAGCGGCTGCCTCCAATGATGAGGAACTGATGGAGAAATTCTTCGGTGACGAGGCTCTGACGGAAGATGAAATTCGTCGTGGCCTGAGAAAAGGAGTAGCCGAAAGAAATCTTTTCCCGGTATTTATCGTTAGCGCAGCAAAAGATATGGGTGTTAGAAGGATGATGGAATTCCTCGGAAACATTTGTCCTTCCCCGCTTGAAGTGGCAGCTCCTGAAACCGTTTCGGGCGTTGAAGTGAAACCGGATGCTAACGGTCCGTTGTCACTCTTTGTATTCAAGACTTCAGTTGAACCCCACATCGGTGAAGTGTCTTACTTTAAGGTGATGAGCGGGACACTAAAAGCCGGCGACGACCTGGAAAATATCACAAGAGGAGGCAAAGAACGTCTGGCTCAGATATTCACTGTTTCAGGACAACTCCGCAACCCGGCCGACCAGCTTAATGCAGGCGATATAGGTGCAGCGGTTAAACTCAAGGATGTTCGCACAGGCAACACTCTCGATGCTAAAGGTTGCGACTATCAGTTCGACTTCATCAAATATCCGGCTCCGAGATACATCAGGGCTATCAAGCCGGTGAGCGAAAGCGATGCCGAAAAACTGATGGGAATTCTGACCCGTATGCATGAAGAAGACCCGACAATCCTCGTGGAACAGAGCAAGGAATTGAAGCAGACTCTTGTGAAAGGACAAGGTGAATTCCATCTTCGCACACTGAAATGGCGTGTGGAAAACAACGATAAACTCCCCATTGAATTCTTCGAGCCGAAGATTCCTTACAGGGAGACAATCACTAAGGCTGCACGAGCTGACTATCGCCATAAGAAACAATCAGGTGGTTCCGGTCAGTTTGGTGAAGTTCACCTCATCATCGAACCCTACAGTGAGGGAATGCCCGAACCGGATGCTTACAAATTCGGAAGCCAGGAGTTCAAGATGAACGTGCGCGACAAGCAGGAGATACCTTTGGACTGGGGCGGTAAGCTCGTTGTTTACAACTGTATCGTGGGTGGTGCAATCGATGCACGTTTCATCCCGGCTATCGTAAAAGGTTTGATGGATAGAATGGAACAGGGACCGCTCACAGGTTCTTATGCACGCGACGTGAGAGTAATGATCTACGATGGTAAGATGCACCCGGTAGATTCCAATGAAATCTCCTTCCGTCTTGCCGGACGTAATGCATTCTCTCAGGCCTTCAAGGCAGCCAATCCGAAGATTCTGGAACCTGTGTATGATGTAGAGGTTATAACTCCTGCCGACACTATGGGCGACGTGATGAAAGACGTAAACGGACGTCGCGGTATCATCATGGACCAGGATTCAGAGGGGGGAATTCCGAAACTGAGTGCCAAGGTGCCCTTGAAAGAGATGTCATCCTATGCCACTTCCCTTAGTTCGATAACCGGTGGTCGCGGATCCTTCTCAATGCAGTTCTCTTCTTATGAACTTGTGCCCGGTGACGTCCAAGACAAGTTGCTGAAAGAATACGCCGAAACCCAGGAAGAAGACTGATTTTTTCTTCCCTTGCGGGTATAGGAAACGTATACATCGAAGATCAATAAAGAGGGTGAGTCAATTATTTGGCTCATCCTTTTTTCGTTTGTCCTTACTTTTACAGCAAATGTTATTTCTCCGGAAATCTTGAGGCAATCCGGGTCTGTTGAGATAATTCCCGGAAGATATAAGAAACCCACCGTCCGATACTTTTAATAGTGTATCGCCCGGTGGGTTAATCATTTAGAAAGTTACTCTGTCTTTTCGAGTAATTTTTACGTCTGCTTTCTTAGAACCAGCGAGTGTAGGCAAAATCCATACGATGAGGAAGATCCTTGCTCTTCGGATACATTCTCAATGAATAGCGGAAAGCACCCACATTCTCAAGTTTGTGGTCATATTCATAGGTATAAATGTCTCCCTCATGTTTCACTACCTTGAACGGCACTGTGCCCATAAATTCAGCGTTGCCGTCGCGGTCGCGATATTTCACGAGTTCCACTCCTATTGAATCTCCGAGACCCTTAGTATCAATCACACATTTGATGAATACCTGATTTCCGGAACTGAGGGCAGCCCCTCCGGGAATCTGACCGTCGTTGATTTCAACGCTCAGGATCTGAACCTCATCCCATTTGGAAGCTACTTTTTCTTTCCATTCCACTATCTCACGAGCCTTTGCGAAATCATTTTTCTTAAGCTTATCAGCACGTTTTGCTTCCGGAATATAAAGACGTGAGATATAGTCGTCGAGCTGACGCTTCATAGTGAAATGAGGAGCAATATTGCCGATGCTACGTTTGATTCTGTCGATCCATTCCGGGCTGTATCCCTTATAGTTCTTCTTGAAATAGAGGGGCACTATCTCATTTTCGAGCATAGAATAGATAGTGGCCGCATCCAGACGGTCTTGCTGAGCCTGATCGGTGTATGTGCGTTTTTCCGTTAAAGCCCATCCGGCAAGTTCGTCAAATTTATAACCTTCATACCACCAGCCATCAAGCACTGAGAAATTGAGAACACCGTTCATCTCTGCTTTCTCACCGGATGTGCCGGAAGCTTCGAGGGGACGTGTTGGAGTATTCAACCAGATATCTACACCTGATACAAGACGTTTGGCAACAATCATATTGTAATCCTCGAGGAAGATAATTTTTCCGAGGAATTGCGGCATCTTCGAGATCTCCACGATTCTCTTGATGAGGCCCTGGCCTGCCCCGTCGGCAGGGTGAGCCTTACCGGAGAAGATGAATTGCACAGGGTATTTCTCGTTGTTAACGATCTTTGCAAGTCGGTCAAGATCTGTGAAGAGAAGATGAGCACGCTTGTAGGTGGCGAAACGACGGGCAAAGCCTATGATAAGTGCATCGGGATTGATTTTCTCGAGGATACTCACCACTGCGCTCGGATCACCTTGATTCTTAAGCCATTTCTCTTTGAAATCACGCTTAACAAAGTTGATGAATTTATGTTTGAGAGTCATTCTCATGTTCCAGATCTCTTCATCGGGAACATTGAAAATACCTTTCCAGGCTTCAGGATTGCTCTGGTCGTCGAACATTTGGGTGCCCAGATTCTCAGCATAGAAAGCTTTCCATTCGGAAGCGGCCCATGTAGGCATGTGCACACCGTTAGTGACATAAGTGACATGGCTCTCATCCGGTCCGTAGCCTTTCCATACGCCGGCAAACATCTTCTTCGAAACCTCTCCATGGAGCCAGCTAACACCATTGGCTTCCTGGCAGGTGTTGAGTGCAAAGACACTCATTGAGAATTTCTCCGGAGTGTCAGGATTTTCACGTCCCATATTCATCAGTTCAGTCCATGAGATGCCAAGTTTGGCAGGGTATTCTCCAAGATACTTTCCGAGAAGACCCTCCTCAAAATAATCATGACCGGCCGGCACAGGAGTGTGTACTGTGTAGAGAGAGCTTGCACGCACCACTTCAAGAGCTACATTGAAGGGAAGATGGTCTTTCTGAACATAATCCACAAGCCTTTGCAGATTGAGCAGAGCTGCATGGCCTTCGTTTGCATGATAGATGTCGGTCTTTATTCCAAGACGGTTGAGCATATATATGCCACCGATACCAAGAAGATATTCCTGCTTCATTCGGTTTTCCCAGTCGCCACCGTAAAGTTTATGGGTGATTGGGCGATCGAACTCGGAGTTCATATCAAAATCTGTGTCAAGAAGATATAGGTTCATACGACCTACATTCACTCTCCACACATGGCAATAAATAATACGGCCCGGATAAGGCACTTCCAGAATCATCGGCTGGCCATCCTCGCCCATCACTTGGTCGATAGGCAGCTGCTCGAAATTCTGAGGCTCATAATTGGCTACCTGTTGCCCATCGATTGAAAGGGACTGTGAGAAATATCCGTATCTGTAGAGGAAACCCACAGCTGTCATTCTCACTTTGGAGTCAGAGGCCTGTTTGATGTAGTCGCCGGCCAAAACTCCAAGACCTCCCGAATATATCTTGAGGCAATTGCAAAGACCGTATTCCATTGAGAAATATGCCACTGACGGAATGTCAGTGCGCATTTTTTCCGACATATATGCCTTGAAATCAGCATGCACCTTCTTGATGCGCTCCATCATGGAGGCATCTTTTCTAACCTCATTGAGGCGTGCTGAACTTATACGTTGGAGAAGCATCACCGGGTTTTCGCCCACTTCTCTCCAGAGGTCGTGGTCAAGGTCGCGAAACAGATTTTTCCCTTCACTGTTCCACACCCACCAGAGGTTTTTCGATAGTTCCTCAAGCGGATGAAGCTCCTTGGGAAGTTTCGCACTTACAGTAAGACTGCGCCACACCGGCTCATTCGTGTTACTTACCTGCAATTTCATATCTAAACTTTTGATTTATTTCTATATTTATTTTTTGAGACGACTGTCTCTTCTTTTCTTTGCTATTGAGAAAGCTTCATGGTAGAATTTAATGAAATATTTCCAATCAGCCTTTTCCGCCATTTTATATGCAGCTTCTGAAGCTTCTGCAATCTTTGACTCTGAAAAACGAGCAAAATCATAAAGCTGTGCTGCAATCTTTCCGGCCGCCTGCGCATAGTTGGAATCTGTGCGTTCCACAACTCTCACACCACTCTCTGAAATCGAGTTGGCAGATTCGGAGAGTACCCATTGGCCAAAACCGCTTTTATCACTTGTGATGGTCGGAATTCCGAAAGCAATGCTTTCCAGCGGGGTATAGCCCCAGGGCTCATAATATGAGGGGAACACAGTTATGTCAATAGCCGGAAGGATATCATAATAGGAAATTTCCACTATTCCGTCTTCACCGTTCAAATAACATGGAATAAATATGACACTGACCCTTTCGCCCAATTTTTTCTCCCATTCCAAAGACTGGATCCTTCTGGTGACAGAATCGGAATCCATATTATGGAGAATATGAGTGATAAAATCTGTCTGGGGTCCGGATACTGGATTATTGATCTCACACTGTTGCTTAACGCTCATCAAAGAAGGCTCGGGATAAGCCACCCAAGCGGGCACAAGCACTAAAGCCACCACATCCTTTTTAGGATTCAGTTTCTTGAGTTCCGCCAACGAATCGAGATAAAGATCAAGACCTTTATTGCGATATTCATTCCTTCCGGAAGTGGCTACAATCATAGTGTCGTCGGAGAATTTACGACCCTTAAGCCTGGATGCGATTTCAAGGATCCTGGCTCTTCCTTTCTTACGAAGACTTTTATATTTTTTATCTCCCGGCACAAATCCGGGCTCAAAACCATTGGGAGTGACCTCCTGCGGCCGAATCTCGAGCAATTTTTCAGCTTCCCGGGCAGTGATCTCACTGACGGCTGTGAAGCAATCGGCATTCCAGGCGGCTTTTTTCTCAAGGCTATGTTTGGCCTCCATGTTTAACTCTAGTGCCATCTGGTCGCCGTTATAACCATCAAAATAGTCATAGAGAGGCTTACCGTTACCACAGATGCTTCTGCCTATGCTTGTGGCATGAGTGGTGAACAACGTCGCAGCCTTGGGCATTATCATCTGCAGATACAGCAGTCCCATACCGGTGGTCCATTCGTTGAAATGAGCGAAAACGCTCTTCTCTTTTACTCCGAGATGTTCGGCCAATAGTTTCACCACCACTGCAGCTGCCACTGCAAAAGCACATCCTTCCCTATAATCGCCGTATTCACGCATCGAGTCTACTCCGAAAAGCTCCCACATCTTTCCAAAAATGGAATCAAGATGAGAGTAAACTCCTTGGAAATCTACCAGGATAACTTGAGGAGAGCCCGGTATGTTCCAGCGGCCACACCTCACCTTGATGCCGAACTCGGCTATCTCTCTTTTTGAAAAATTATTAAAAAGGGATTTTGTCTCTTTGAATGATGGAGAGGGTGTCTCTACGCTCCAAACGTCAGGACCGATAAAAACGAGATTATCTCCGTAAGCCTGTTGAAGTACTTTTGCTTTTGTAGACAAAACGGTGTAGATACCGCCAATTTTATTGCAAACTTCCCAACTCGTCTCAGCCAGAAGTCCTATTTTTTCAAGTGCCACGGGTTTTGCGTTTTGCTTCTAATTTATCTGCAAATTTACAAAATTTCAACTTATTTAGCAAAGAGTGTGAAAATAAAGTGATACGGAGAACTCATCCGGATGCAGGTTTTGATTAAAGGAAGTGTCTGTGGCAGGATATATTAAGTCAGTCACCGGATAAAAAAAGTGGTGTGTCAAAAAATTACATTTTGACACACCCTAATGTTATTTCTGTCTATGGATTTTAATCTCTTCCGCCGCCGAATATCCTGAGAAGGAATAGGAAGAGGTTGATAAAATCGAGGTAAAGGTTGAGGGCGCCCATTGTGGCGAGCTTGTCGGCCATCTGAGGATCAAGATTGGCTGCGGCTAGACGCTTCACTGTCTGAGTGTCCCACGCTGTAAGACCTGTGAACAGGAGCACACCTACTATTGAAATAATCCATTCAAGACCTGAGCTCTTCAGGAAGATATTGACTACAATCGCTATGATCAACCCCCAGAGAGCCATTATAAGATAAGTGCCCATCTTCGAAAGGTCAGACTTGGTGAAATAGCCATACACAGACATCGCACCAAAGGTGCCGGCCGTGATGAAGAAAGTGTAGACAATAGTGCCCAGCTTATAGATCACAAAAATCGGAGCGAGCCATACTCCCATAGCGGCTGCAAAGATACAGAAGAGCAGCAGACAGGTGGCTGTAGACATCCGGGTGAGACGGGCAGGGATGACAAATGCCATCACGAGCATACCGATGAATACTCCCCAGAACACTATCTGATTGCTGAAGAAGAAACTCATTGCAGCAGGGCTTGAGGCAATCCCCAATGCACAAAATGCAGAAATGAGCATTCCGACAAACATTCTCACGTAGACCCTCTTCATTACTGAATTAGTCTGCGTGGTCACTGCGTTGCTTCCTCCATAGTAAGGAGGAGGTGTCATGTGTTGATTTCCGTATTCCATATTTATTATTTTATCTTTTATCTTATCATCCCTACCCGTCGGGTCGGAATGAAATATTCTTTGTTGTTATTTGCTATTATATAGACAACACAAATCGTGCCAAGTTTATTGTAAATGTTGCTTATAAAATGATTTTACTACATTCTTTCGGGCATTTCCATCCCCAAAAGGCCTGAAGCCTTTTTCAGCACCACTCCTACTTCCCGGGAAAGCAGCAATCTTAAATCTTTCACTTTCTCATCTTCTTCTTTAAGAATAGGATAATCGTGATAGAATTGATTATATTCCTTTGCAAGGTCATAACAATAATTGGCAATAAGTGCCGGGGAATAGGTTTCTCCGGCTTCTTTCACTACAGCCGGGAATTCCGAAAGTCGCTGAATCAATGCCGACTCTTTCTCATTAGGCACTATATCAGCTTCCAGCTTCTCCGGAGCTTTCCCTGCTCTTCTCATCACCGATTGAATTCTGGCATAAGTGTATTGCAGGAAAGGACCTGTGTTTCCATTGAAATCTATAGATTCCTTTGGATTGAACAGCATATTCTTCTTGGGGTCTACTTTCAGCAGGAAATATTTCAGAGCTCCGAGTCCTACCATGCGGGCCACTTCCTCAGCTTCCTCCCGCGGCATATCTGCGAATCGTTCT
Source organism: Muribaculaceae bacterium (assembly GCA_022509205.1). Classification (GTDB taxonomy): domain Bacteria; phylum Bacteroidota; class Bacteroidia; order Bacteroidales; family Muribaculaceae; genus Lepagella. The sequence continues at coordinate 19,653 of JAFLTR010000041.1, forward strand.
GCGGAAGCTTCCTTGGCAGAAGCTATCATTTTGTCGATCAAATCGTCGGCATCCACCACCGTACCCTCTCTTGATTTCATCTTACCCTCCGGGAGTTCCACCATTCCGTAGGAGAAATGCACAAGATCCTTGCCCCATTTGAATCCCAGTTTGTCAAGAATCAAGGCCAGCACTTGAAAATGATAGTTCTGTTCATTGCCGACAACATAAATCATCTTATCGATCGGGAAATCCTGATATCTGAGCTTGGCTGTGCCTATATCCTGTGTCATATATACGGATGTGCCGTCGCTCCTTAAAAGCAGTTTATGATCCAGTCCGTCAGGGGTAAGGTCGGCCCACACCGAGCCATCGTCCTTGCGATACATTATTCCTGATTCTATACCACCTAATACCAGATCTTTTCCCTCCAGATAAGTATCCGATTCATAATATATCTTATCGAAAGCGACACCGAGTCGTTTATACGTTTCGTCGAAGCCCTCATACACCCATGAGTTCATTGTCTCCCAAAGCTTTCTGACATCAGGATCTCCGGCTTCCCATTTCCTGAGCATTTCACGAGCTTCACCCATTAATTTAGAAGCTGCTTCGGCCTCCTCCTGCTCCATCCCGGAAGCTATCAAAGACGCAAGCTCATCTTTGTAGTGCTTGTCGAATTCCACATAATAATCTCCTATCAGATGGTCGCCTTTCTTACCTGAATTCTCCGGAGTCTCCCCATTGCCATATTTTTGCCAGGCAAGCATCGATTTGCATATATGTATTCCGCGGTCGTTGACAATATTTGTCTTTACAACCCTGTTGCCGTTGGCTTCCAGAATCTTAGCCAGGGAAAAGCCGAGAAGGTTATTTCTCACATGCCCGAGGTGGAGCGGTTTGTTGGTGTTTGGCGAAGAATATTCCACCATCACGAGCGGTGAATCCTCTTTAGGGCTGACAAATCCATAGTCGGGATCCTGTGCCATCTCGTTAAGCAACCCCGTCCAGAAAGAAGGGTTGACGGTGATATTTAAAAATCCCTTCACCACATTGAATTTTTTCACGGCCGGAAGATTCTCTATCAGCCAATCCCCTATCTCGGTAGCCGTCGCTTCCGGACTTTTGTGGCTTGCTTTCAGAAATGGGAAAACAACAACCGTAAAGTTACCCTCAAACTCTTTTCTTGTTGCCTGGGGGACTATGGATGTGGAAGCCACATCGGCTCCGTATAATTCCTTGACTGCGTTGCTTACGCCCTGTGAGATTATTGCTTCTATTGACATTGAAAAGACGAAATGCGTTTAGTTATTCTGCGGAAAAAGTTTTTGCAAAACTACATAAAGTTTTTTAAACACAAAAAGGAGCGTTCTCGAACCAGCCGCGAACGCTCCTCTGTTTTGCTCCCCAGTATTATTTGCCAAGTTCAGCTGCCGGTTTGAACTTCACAGTCTTGCGTGCTGCAATAGTGATTTTTTCCTTTGTGCGCGGGTTAATACCGCTTCTTTCCGGTTTTTCAACCATTGAGAATGTACCGAAGCCAATAAGTTTCACTGAATCGTCGTTGGCAAGAGCTTGCTCAATTGATTCCAGACAAGCATCCAAAGCTGCTTTAGCGGCTACCTTGTTAAGGCCGGCTTTTGCAGCGATTTCATTAATGAGATCTCCTTTGTTCATGTTGTTTGTTTTTAAATTCCGCACAAAGTTAGTATTTTTATTCCGTTATACACAATTGATTAGCAATTTTTTTTACTTTTCTGTGTTTTTTTATTCCTTTTGAATATCCTTATGCCAAACACGTCAGCTTAAATATTTCACTCAATCTCCCGCTCAACGCCTTTTCAACCATTCGAGCGCAATAGTCTCGAGTTCGTCATACCAGTCTTGACCGAAT
>JAFLTR010000042.1 GCA_022509205.1 Muribaculaceae bacterium
CGTGGAGCGCCGTCCTTACCAGTATCTCTATGCCGATGGAGGAGATGATATCTTTATGAACAACGAGACTTTCGAGCAGGTGCCGATCAACAAGGAACTTGTGACAGGAGCCGCTTATATGAAAGAGGGTGATACTGTGGAGGTTGTTAGCGATGCATCCACTGATACCGTGCTTTTCGCTGAAATGCCTGTGAAGACTGTTCTGAAAGTGACTTATACCGAACCCGGTCTCAAAGGCGACACAGCCACCAATACACTTAAACCGGCTACGGTTGAAACCGGTGCTACAGTCAGAGTCCCCCTCTTTATAAATGAAGGTGAACTGATAGAGGTAGACACTCGCACAGGTGACTACACCGGTAGAGTAAAGGCTTGATCTTTCTGATTTCATGTCTCCGACTCCTCCGCCCTCTTTCTCTATAATAGTGCCTGTCTACAACAGGCCGCAGGAGGTAAACGAGTTGTTGGATAGTCTTGCCTGTCAAACCGACAAGGATTTTGAACTTGTGCTGGTGGAAGACGGTTCCACTATTCCTTGCAGCAAGGAGTATGAGATTTTCAGCGATAAGGTACCGATAAAATATTTCCATAAGAGCAACGAAGGGCGTAGCATTGCCCGCAATTATGGTATGGACAGAGCCGACGCAGATTTCTTTATCTTCGTCGACTCTGACTGTATCTTACCCCCTGACTATATCGAGAATCTCAAAAAGAGTCTCCGTAATAATCCCACAGATTGCTTCGGTGGCCCTGATGCGGCCCATGAATCTTTCTCGGATGTGCAGAAAGCTATAAACTTCTCAATGACATCTTTCCTCACTACCGGAGGTATAAGGGGAGGGAAAAAGAGTCTGGAAAAATTCACTCCCCGCACATTCAATATGGGTTTTTCACGGGATGTGTATCGGAAAGTCGGAGGTTTCCGGGAGATGTTCAGCGAGGATATCGATATGAGCACCCGCATCAAGCAGGCCGGCTTTAAAGTGACGCTGTTTCCTGATGTGAAAGTATTTCATAAAAGACGTGTCGACTTGAAAAAGTTCTGGCGACAGGTGCATGTCTTCGGTATGTCGAGGATTACTCTCCAGTTGCTTTATCCCGGCTCCATGAAACTTGTCCATTGGCTGCCGGCCCTTTTTGTGCTGTTCGGTCTCGGTTTTGTGATTGCATCTTTCTTCAATAAATGGTTTCTTATACCCCTCCTTGTCTACTTTGCGGCCTTGCTTGTAGCTGCTTTGGTAGCTACACGTAATATCAAAGTGGCCCTACTCTCCATCCCGGCTTCAGTGGTGCAGCTTGGAGGGTACGGCACAGGTTTCCTGCGAGCCTATTTCTGGAAAATTATTTTAGGCCATGGCCGGGATGTCAATGATGAAATAGAACGGCGTAGAGGTAAATAAGATATGGATAGAAACAACCCTCATTACTCTTTACCTACTCAAGTGGTGAAAACGGTTAAAGAGATGGATGAAGACCAGCAGCCCCGCGAGAAAGCTGAAAAATATGGGGTAGGGGTCTTGTCAGTGCCTGAACTTTGGGCTATCCTTCTGAGGACCGGCACTCCGGGTTATCCTGTGACCGAACTATGCCGGGATCTCATGAGAAGAAACGACGGCTCGCTCCATAAACTCGAACGACGTTCAAAACAAGAACTTTGCGATCTTCGAGGGATTGGGGAAATGAAGGCCATTCAGATTCTTGCTGCACTCGAACTTATCAAAAGATATTGCCAGGAAGATATCCCCGATGATGAACCCATCCGCAGTTCTAATCAGATTTTTGAAAGGCTACGACATAAGATCGGAAATCTTGACCATGAGGAAATCTGGATGCTGGTGCTCAACCGTCAGAATAAGGTGACAAAAGAGATAAAACTCACATCCGGTACTACGACAGCCACGGTTTTCGACACTAAAACGGCTATGAAGATGGCTTTACTCGAAAACGCCGAATCCGTTATTCTCTCCCACAACCATCCGTCTGGCACTCTGAATCCCAGCTCACAGGACGATAAAATCACCCGGGATTTTCAGGAGGCATGCAAATTTATGGGTGTAAGGTTCTTAGATCATGTGATCGTGACTTCTAAGGGTTTTTATAGCTATAATGACAACTCCCGGTTGTAAAATAAAACCTTATTGCCCTGCGTTATCTCGATAATGGTTCTTTTTTATTAACTTTGCATTTCAAACGCTTTTAACTTAACGACATGACTGACGTAAAAAAATCCATAACCGGCCCGGGAGAGCTCCTTAGGGATAAGGCATGGGCCAGATGGACTGCCTTAGTGCTCCTTGCAGGAGCAATGTTTTTTGCTTATATTTTTGTAGACGTATTGTCCCCGCTCCAGGAATATCTGCAAAGCACCAAGGGATGGGATCCGGATGCCTACGGAAGGTTTGCAGGCTCGGAAACTTTCCTCAACGTTTTTGTTTTCTTCCTGATATTTGCCGGTATTATCCTCGACAAAATGGGAGTAAGATTCACAGCCATTCTGTCGGGATCGGTAATGTTTGTGGGTGGTTTCATCAATTATTATGCGCTCACGGAATCATTCCAGAATAGCGGACTTTATAATTTCATGGACCATTTTGTGAATCTTCCAAATACTTGGTGGAATATCACTCCTTTCTATGACGGGATGCCGGCTTCGGCAAAATTATCGGCAATTGGATTCATGATCTTTGGATGTGGATGTGAAATGGCAGGTATCACAGTGTCACGTGGTATCGTGAAATGGTTCCAGGGTAAAGAGATGGCTTTGGCCATGGGCACCGAAATGGCGCTTGCACGTGTGGGAGTGGCAGCTGTTGTGCTCGGTTCTCCATTCATCGCCACTCTCGGAGGTCATATAAGTGTGTCCCGTTCGGTAGCTTTCTCTGTGCTCCTGCTTCTGATAGGTCTTATCTCATTTATAGTATATGCATTCATGGATAAGAAACTTGAGACGGAGATGGGTACTAACGGAGAAGAAAAAGATGATCCATTCAAGATTTCGGATCTTAAATATATATTCTCCTCAAAGGTATTCTGGATTGTTTCTTTGCTTTGTGTGCTATATTACTCTGCAATTTTCCCCTTCCAGAAATATGCTATCAATATGCTCCAGTGTAATCTCGGGGTGACCGCTCAGGAAGCAGGGTTTGTATTTTTCGTCTTCCCGTTGGGAGCAGCCGCTGTTACCCCGATTCTTGGAAATTATCTCGATAAGAAAGGTAAGGGAGCAACTATGCTTATTTTCGGAGCCATTCTGATGATTATATGTCATCTGACGTTCGCGCTCCTTTTGCCGGCTACTCAGTCGGAAATAATAGCCTACGGAGCAATCATACTCCTCGGAATTAGTTTCTCTCTTGTTCCGGCCTCTCTTTGGCCGTCAGTGCCGAAACTTGTTGACAATAAGTTGCTCGGGTCTGCTTATGCAGTGATCTTCTGGATTCAGAACATCGGCCTCTATGCTTTCCCGATGATTATAGGCGCTGTATTGACGGCAACAAACCCGGGCGTGGATAATCCTTTGGACTATAATTACACTGTTCCGATGCTTGTCTTTGCCGGCCTTGGAGTCTTGGCTTTAGTTTTGGGAGTAACCCTTAAAGCTCTCGATGCCAAGAATCATTATGGCCTTGAACTCCCGAATATCAAGAGCGAGGAGGTTCTTGAAGAAGAATTGGGAGCACAAGTGGTCACAGCTGAAGAATAACAATATTAAATATGGAATCTCCTCTTTACGGGGAGATTTCATTTTTTTATTTAAAGTATTTGCTCTCTCATTTTTAAAAATTATTGAAATTTGTTTTTCAATAAAAAATTAAGATGTTTATCCCTCTAAATACCCAAAAAGAATGAAAGGGGTGGGATTGCAGGAAAGGAACTTTCCGTTTGAATGGATTTTATGAAAAGACCGTTCATTGACAGGATGGACTTTTCTAAAAGTCACGTCCTAAATTAGGATTTAAAAAATCCTTCCCATTAGAAACTTTTCCAAAATTTCACAAAAATGACGTTAGGGTATTTAAGATAGGCATTAAAAATAAATTTAGAGTAAAAGGTTGGTTCATACATTCTTAATAGTAAAATAAAGTAATGAAGAATCCTTTGCAGTCCACATTAGTAGCATGGATAGCCATGGCAATAGTAGTAGTGGTAATTATCACCACTTTTGAATATCGGCAGGCATGGTGGAGCTTCATTGATCTCTTTTTTGCCTTTATGATGGTGTTTTGCCAATTGGCCGGACTTTATATTTCCCGTTTCAATCGCTACGCAGGTAAAACTCTTCAGACTATATCAGGAGTCTGCCTTGTCCTCATGATCCTCGCCTTCATAGGAGAATACATAGCCTACCAATGCCTATCTTGACCGAAAATCCTTTACCAATCTTGAATACACATCTAAATCCTTCAGGTATCATTACTCGTAATAACTTTATTCACTTTTCTAACTACCCTAATTTTACTTTCCTGACATTAAAAACCTACTCATTTTGCACTATCAAAAAAATTCACTAATTTTGCATCGCAAACTCAGGAGAGATGGCAGAGTGGTCGATTGCGGCGGTCTTGAAAACCGTTGAGGGTCACACCTCCGGGGGTTCGAATCCCTCTCTCTCCGCCAAAATATTTTAGATTTAATAACCCATGCCTCGCATGGGTTAAATTTTTTGAGGTTCAAAGAGAGGGTTTTGAAGTGAATCCTAATGCTAAATAAAAGATAAATGAATTCAGATACAATTGTATTAGAGGGAAATAATTTAGAGGAAATCGTTGAATCTTCAGAAATATCGGAAGAAAAAATAAAATATTGTCTGAATTGCGGCACTGAGGTTAATGATAAATTCTGCCCTCATTGCGGGCAATCCACATCCACGCCTTCGAAACTCAAAATGAAGAATTTCGGGAAAGGGGTGTTAATGAGTTTCGGACGTCTTACTCCGGGTTTTCTTAACACAGCCAAGGGTCTGATGTTTCGTCCCTGGGTTGTAATCAGAGACCACATTCATGGCAGGCATATTCCTTATTCGCCTCCCATCACCATGCTCATCCAGATTTTCCTTTATGCCACAATACTTTTTACCGCCATAGATGCTTTTTGGGGCACTGATCTGTATTCAGAAGAGAGCCTCTTTGGTTACGAAGGGGAGAATCCTCTTCTCAAAATGATAGACCAGTCGGTTGTTTTCGCAACCTTTTTTGTTGGTGTGCCGATGTGTTTCGGAGTGTATCTTGCCTATTACCGGCATGGCGCCAAGAAATACAATTTCGCGGAATATCTTGCTGCTTTTGTCTACCTTTTTGCAGCCATCAATCTTTGGGATACTTTCTTGTCTCTTTTAAATATAGTTCCCGGAATTGGTTTTGATGCCACCATTCTGACTTTTGGAATACTCCTTTTCTTCAGCATTGTGATACTTCTAAAGGCATTTCCACAAAAAAGCAAATGGAAATCAGTGGGTCTACTATTATGGTGCAGTTTCGTATTGATATTCTGTATAATAATATTGGGTCTTCTGATGTATCTGCCCCACATCATAGAAAGACTGGATATTATAAAAGAAACTTAACGACCGCACCCTATATCCTATTGATATTATAACATCCGGACTATAAAGTTTCACTGGTTTATCAGAATTTGCAATGTGCAAAAAATGCACATTGCTTTTTTCCTATAGTTCTCCTTCCCGGAAAATATTGTTTTCAATCTTCGAAGTTCCTAAGTTCTTTAATTTTTTCAGATGGCATGGGATGTTGTCTATGCTATTTTCATCTATTTTTTGAATCCCACTTTATCTTTTTCGGTTATTTTCCTGATTACTTTACAAGGATTTCCGGCAGCTACTACTCCGGACGGTATATCGCGGGTCACCACACTTCCGGCACCGATAACCGAATCATCTCCAATCGTCACTCCACTAAGGATGGTGGTACCACCACCGATCCAAACCCTCTCGCCGATAGTGATGGGTTCCGGTATCAATGCCCCGGCAATACGTTCTTCTGCATCCAGGGAATGATTGGCGGAATACATACTCACATTGGGCCCGATAAGTGTGTTGTTGCCGATTGTGATCTGGCCGCAATCAAGCAACGTACATCCGAAATTTATATAGAGGTCATTGCCTAAGGTAATGTTCTTACCGAATTCACAGGTAAAATCAGGTTCCATATAAACCCTTTCCCCCACTTTCTTAAAGAGTTTCATCATTATTTCCCGGCGTTTCTCCGTTTCATCGTCAGTAGTTTTGTTAAACTCCTTAAAAAGCTTCTTAGCCTCAACCCTACGATTGAACAGATCCTGATCGAAATCGTCATAAATCTGATGTTGCTGCATCTTTTCCCAAGCAGTCATAACTTTAGATAAAATTTAAATGTTGAAATTACGATTTGTTATTTGCATAGCCTGCATTCGACCTTCAAAAATAGTCATAATCCCTCTATCAGCAAAGGTTTGAGGAGGCAACTTGAGAAAGGATGAAAAACGTCTACTGTTAATTAGTGTTAAATATCAAACTCTGAATATATTTTCTTTGATTTTTTTTTGGTTTTAGCTTTTCCCTATTCTAAATTCGCACCAAAATCGATAAAAATCAAGGAAACGAAAAAACGCAATCTACCCTAAATCACCTGTAAACTACTAATGTAAGATAGCTTTAACTTAGTAAGAATTGAGAAAAACCAAAAATAAGAGAACTCAAATACGAACAAAACGCAACGAATGAAAGAGCTTACGGACTTTTCTGACATTAAGCAACGATTTTCAAAAAACTAACATTTATTAATTCGATTAATTAATTTATTTACATAATTCTTATATGAACAAGAAACTTTACTGTTCGGCACTTTGTGCACTTTTAGGCGGTATTCTTCTGACTTCATGTACCAACGACCTTAACGAGCTGAACGGCAACAAGGGTCCACAGACCATGCCGGGAAGTTATGTTTACACACCCGACGTCGTGGCATGGTCAGGCAACCAGATTCTGGGAAACACCTTCACAGGATCCCGCTCCGACGGTATCACTACCTCCGTTCCAGCCCCCTCCTACGCGGTAAACAACTCTGCTAATACGAGAGGAACGAGGTCAAATGGCGTTTGGGATGGAGTTGAATTTGAGCAAACTAGAAATACTGATGGCGTTATTTCTTGGGTAATAGTGGAAACTCCTGAAATTGACAGAACTGCTGAAAATGAATTGGTAAAAGAGGTTTTGCCAGAAAAGCAAGATAATCTCCCCAAAGTAGATGCCGATTTTCTTTATTTTGCAAAGAGTGATATAGAATTTGAATTTTATCCAGTTCATTCGGTTTCGGAACATAATTATTCCAAAGATAGTCAAAATGGTCATAATCAATTGGGACTATTTTATTATGACAAATCTAAAGAACTAAAAAAAGTTATATTATGGGATCCTATGTCTAGAAACCCATGGAATCAAGCTATGGATCCTCAGTATATAACGAGACAACGTGAATGGCCAAATACGGATCAATATTATAGCCGAGGTGTAAAAATAAGAGTTCCTAAGGGATATAAATTTGGTTTCTTTTGGGAGGGAAGATTTAACCAGCATGATAAAACAGATTCAGATCCCGAAGGTAATTATGTAACTACATATTATAGCGCTTACGATCTCAATAAGGAATGTTATAAAACTGATGAGAATGGTAATTTATTAACTGATTGGGAACATAGAGACGAAAATCCTAAATCTCAAACACATGCAGGTACTTTTGTCAGAAATAATCGAACCTATATGGGTATAGAGGACTGGACTGATTTTGATTATCAAGACTGGGTATTTGGTTTTGACAGAGTTATGGATACTGTAGATACTGATAATCCTGATTTTGGTAAAGATGAAAATGGCGAAGACATTTTCAAAGATGATCCTGTTACTCCTCCGACTCCGAATCCATGCCCCAATGATGGTAAGTGTGAACATCCAGAAACAGATCATAATCCTGACGGTTCTTGCGATTTATGTCCTGATGATGAGGGTTGCAATGAATGTCCTAATAAAACCGATGATCCAAGCAGCGGATGTGATCATGGCATCGGTGACCACCACAAAGAAGGCGATAAATGGGTTTGCGACGATCCTTTGTGCGAAGCTCCGGATTGTCATCCCTCTACTGAAAATCCGAACCCCAACCCGAACCCTGATCCGTCAAATCCGAGTACGCCTGATCAGCCGGGTAAACCGAAACCTACCGGCAATGAGGTGGAAATCAATTTTGCTCTCAATGATATCCACACAAACAACGATGGAAGCTATAAATATGATATTGCCGACCTCGTAAGCAAACTTTCAATTCATGTGCGTTACCCGCACGATGTGGAAGTTATTATCCCGGTGCCGGAATATCTCTATTGCGATCTCGATGATTTCCTGATCATGCAAAACCACAACGACTTCATTTATGGTGGTAGCATGACTGAAAACAGGAGCACTTATGTTGTGGAAGACAAGGCTAACAACAAACATTGGGAAGTTTCTCTCGGTGTGCAGTTCGTAGGTGAAGGAGCCGACCAACTCACAACCGAAGGAAAGGGCTACATCAGGGTTTATACATCAGGTATCGGCGAAGAACTTATCGATTATCTGCAGAAGACCAACGGAGACGGTATCAACTTTGAGGTTTACAACTACTACAACCGTGGAAATGTAGAGATAGGGAACTTCCCCGAAATCGACTACCAGGAATTGCAATATAAATATCTCAGCCATTCATTCGTAAACTTTGATTGGAATGAGAGCGGAGAAAAGAAATTGCCCGATAACTATATCAATGCCTTCAACACCGTGGGAGGCCAGCCTAACCCGGGTGACTGCTACATGTGGATTATCGGTGACGAACATGCCCTCCTTGACAATGTCTACAAGGAAGAAGGTGCTATAATCTCAAGGATAGATAATGGTTCCTACAACATTAACTGGAGCGACAACGAAAGGTCATCTTATGGCGATCCTTACCAGGGCCCGCACTACAACAACGGCAACCTCAACTGGATCTACACATTAAAGACCATCGACGAAACCAATTACACCGATATGCCCAAAGATGGCAACTGGCCATTCCAGGATAGCATAACGTGGTGGCAGTCAATTTGCTTCGGCGGTAAAACAGATTTCAAATGTTCAGGCCTGATCAACTGGCATAAATAAGATTTCAAACTGCAAATTATCTTATAATCGAAGAGGGTGCGGATTTTTCCACACCCTCTTTAGTCTAAAAAAATGTTAAAAATCTACCTATAGATATAATTTTGGCAATATTTTTGCGTAATTTTATATCCGGAATATGACGGAAGACAACTAACTTCCGACACTGATAATCCCCGGAGCAAGATGACTCCAGGGTCCAAATCCTAAAAAAATTATAGGCTTCTTCCTAATCGGAGCCAAAGCAACAATAAGACTATGAATACAAAAAATACATTTATCAATGGTGTTTTGACAGCCATGGCTGTTATTGCACTTGCGTCGTGTACCAACGACCTGAAGGCCCCTTCACACGGAGGCTCTGCAAACCTGACAAGTCCTGTGGCTACACCCGACGTGGTGGCATGGTCGGGTCAACAGGTATTAGCAAATACCTTCTCCGGTGGGACAAGATCAAATCAGGAGGCTCCATACTGGAGTACTGAAGATCAGACAAGTTATTCACCTAAACCTGTCACTCAGGAAGAAGTGGATGCCGTGGTGGAATATTTCCGTCAGCATCATGGTCTCGACGATGCCGTGAATATCGACTGGAGCAACTATTACGCCCAGCAGGTCTATTTTTCCGATGAAACCTTTTACGACGGAAACAACCAGCCCAAATCTTCCAGGGAGTTAGTGACCCAGATCGACAATAACGCCGGCGATAATATAATGAGCGGCTACGATAATTTCAATCGTTCACGCTATATCTACAATTCCTCTTCAGAGGGCTTTAGGTTTAACACCGGATGCGACAAATGGAGCACAAACTATAAGATTGTGTATGTGCCCGGATATGGATATTATATCGGCTTTGACATCGAGGGTAAAACCGAAGCGGAAGCTGGAGCAAACAAAAACCAGATAATACTCAACAGCCCCGACGGATGGTATTACGACCGGATCGTGAAACTCACCCCGGCTACATCTACCGGACTCCCTCTTTACCCGGGCGATGAAGGATTCCCCGCAATCGACGAGGAAGTAGCTCCTCCGACGGAAGTGAAAGATGTGTGCAGCAATTGCGGACATTCTATCACTAAGCTCGTTGGCGACCAATGGGTCCACACCTCCTCCCTTAGAGAGGATTGCACCGAGGGTGATTGTGCCGAGGGCATCGGCGAACAGGTGTGCCATGATCCCCAACCACTCAACGGCGACAACGCTGCAGGAGATGGCGGGACTACTCCAAACCCGAACCCGGGAACCGGGAGCGATAAATACAAGACCAACCATGTGGAAATAAACTTCGCGTTGAACGACGTGCATACCCTCCCCGACGGAAGCAACAAGTATGACATCGAAGATCTCGTGACAAAATTGTCTATCCACGTGCGTTATCCCAAGGATGTGGAAGTGGTGATACCCGTGCCTGAAAATATCTATTGCGATCAAGATGACCTCATTATCCTCAACAACCATTATGCAGGTAACTTTGTGTATGGCGGAGATTATATGGAATATCCGGTCGGTGTAGGTAATGATGTTGTGACACTGGCAGTGGAATTCGTGACGGCCGGCAACGACCTTCTCACCGATTCAGGTCAGGGATATATCCGAGTATCCACCACCGGTATCAATGAAGACGTGATAAATTATTGTCGCGAAAACTTCGGCGACGGAATCAACTTCGAAGTATATAATTACTATAGCATGAGCACTGATGCTTCCACCAACTTCGGTTACGCCGAACTTCAATGGAAATATCTGAGTCGCGCCTTCGTCAATTTCGACTGGCAGAACCCTGTTGGAAGCGAGGAGAAAGCCTATCCTGATTTCTATGTAAACGCCTTTAACAGCATAAATGGAAATTACAACCCGGGTGACTGCTATGTCTGGATTATGGGCGACAGTCGTGCCAATAACGGTCAGCACACCTATAGGGATAACGGCTCCATATATCGTGGAGGAGTATATTCCGAGGGCGTGGCTTGGGGTGAGAACTCGGAAAAGAGCAAATTCTTCAATGCTTCGCAGGGTTATCATTTCAACGGAAGTCCCTACAACTGGATCTATCAGTTGAAACGTACCGGCTATAATGAACCGACATCTAACGTTATGCCCGAATCCAACAACTGGCCTTTCGCGACGCCACATTTGCAACAATTAGGATTCTGATTTCAAATTTCATATTTAGATGCGGAGATCTCCGAGCATTAACAGAATTAAGATTAAGCTCGGGATTCCCGCACCTAATTTTTTTATAAATATTTGTATAATTATCGGTTTTTTAATAATTTTGTACCGTAGAAGGTTCACTCGGTGGAAAAGAGTAGACCGGTCTGCCGAAATTAAAAATTACTGACCCGAAATAATTAACAAAAACTACTTATATTCATTATTTGCTATGAAAAAGATTTATAGTCTCTCCTTAGGTGCTCTTGTGCTGGGAATGATGGCATCTTGCTCCAACGACATGGACAACAAAGGCAACGATGATACCAACGTTTCATTGAAAGTGCAGCAGGCTCCGGATTTCTATGCCTATTCAGGTCATGAAGTGCTTTTGAATACACTCGGAACAAAAGCTGAAACCACAGAAGAGGGCAACAAGACTGACAAGTACGACCAACACGAAGTTGAAATCAACCTTTCCATCAACGATCTTCACATGAATGAAGAAGGCGAAGCAAAGTATGAGATTGAAGACCTTATCAGCAAGCTTTCCATCCACCTCCGTGCCGCTTCCGACGTAACAATAGTTCTCCCGGTTCCTGCTACTATGTATTGCGACCAAGATGACTTTGCAGTGTTCGGTACTCACGAAGCCCTCATGGCTTTCACAGGCGAATCTTCTACCAAGACTGTAACTGTACGTCCCGCAAGTGCTGAAGGTGTTGAACCCGCAGTTGAGGCTTTGACAGTTAATTTGACCGTTACTTACACTCCGGGTGGAGAAGGTGTAGGCAACATCACTATCACTACAGAAGGTATGAGCCAGCCTGTACTTGACTATTGCAAGGCAACTTATGCTGACGGTCTTAACATCGAAATCTATAACTACTTCAAAGGTTCTGCCGTTAACACTATCGAGGCTCTAAAAGCCGTTCTTGACGGTTCTAAAGTGACTTTCGGATCAGTTGAAAATGTTGATTACTACATCAACGCTTTCAACCAGACTAAAGAGGGCGAGAAATTCGGTCAGGACTGCACAGTTGCTCCACTTGACGAAGACTTCAACACTCAAACTGAAGGTGAACACCTCAATGGCAGCAAATACAACCAGATTTATTCAAAGACAGTTACAGAACCAGAGCCTGCAGTATAATCAGGCAGAAACTACCTTAAAAGAAAGAAACACTCCGGTGTTTCTTTTTTTATGCACTTTTCTCAAATGATGAAAACTGTTTGCGTCTGGTATAAGATATCTTCCGACATCCGGGGAATAGTAAGGCCGGTTTAACTATTTTTCACCCTCCAACTATTGCAAAGGGGTCGTTTATTTATTAATTTTGTAAAATGGACTCAATAGGCGAGATTTCTTATTGGTATCACCTAATTATAACCTACTTCGTAAACAGCAGCATGTGGCTGATCGAGCATTTCCACGATTTCGCCTGGATCGTGAAAGTGGCAGCCATTTCATTGACAATATCTATTGGTCTTATCATCCTGACATTCATACGTATATTGGCTCAAGCCCTGAAAAGGAGGAAATGGAACAAGACCATGAGCAAGCTTATCGACCGCTATGGAGATGCCATTTCATACATTCTGTCGCCGGAGGCCGACCATAATATGGGGCGCGACAAGGTGCTCGAATTGCTCGATATCGACCCACAGGATGCTGACCCCCATAAGCTTCTCAAAGACTGGAGAGAGAAACTATGCATGTCAAGGATTATCTATCAGGCACGCATTTCGGAGGATGCTTCGGTGGAGGGAAACCGTAATCTGCATGTCCTTCTCAATATTTTCGGTCTTGTGGATTTCCTTGAGGAAGTGATCCTTAAGGATAAACCCCATCTGAAGGTGGAGAGCCTGCTGATGCTTCGTGCTTTCAAAGCCCCCACCAACCAATGGATTGCCAACAGTTTCATAAATTCAAAAAGAAAAAGACTAAAGCGCCTTGCCATTTATGCGTCGATCATGAGCTCATCCAACATGGATCTCGATTATTTCGAGAGCGACTTCTTCGGCAATAATTTCTGCATATATGATGAGATTCAGCTCGGATTTGTGTTGCAGAGACGCCAGTCGGCCCATAGAAAGATACCCAATCTCGCTCACTGGGCCACAATCCAGACAGATTCCGAGGCTCAAGCCATGTTCGTGAGAATGATGCGGCAGTTCAATCAAAAGGAGTATTGCTCGGAACTGGAAGAAATGTTCCATCACAACAGCGAAGCCCACTTGATAGAGGAAATAGCCCGCACGTGGGGATATCTCGGATATGTGGATGGAGAGGAACTTATGAGCGATATGATGCTCACTCAGCCCGATGACGGAAAGGTGTCAATTCTTCATGCGCTCACAAGACTTAACACCGGGAAAAGTCTTAACACATTGGTGGACGGTTACCGCAATAGCGGTTCTCCTTTCGTCAAGTTTGAAGCGTTACGCTGTCTCTACCTCTATGGAGAAGCAGGCCGTGCAAAATTTGAAGAACTGAGAGCGAATGCTACGGAGACAGAGAAACCATTGTTTAAGTTTTTTGAAAACGAATTGACTCTCAAGGATATCCCATTGGAAAAATCAGCGAGATATCATTCCCGTTACGGAGATAACCTCTTTTCGGTGGCTTAGGAAGATACAACTTCAAACCTCAAGCGTCAAAAAGCCCTATGTGGATAACGATCTATTATATATTCTCATACGTGGTGTTTTTCTACACCATGGCTGCGATGATTGCCCTATTGTATCTCGCCATACGGAGTTCCGTGGCTCAGAAACGGCTGCTCGTGAATGCTCCGGACGACGATACCATAAGATATACTCTTAAATCATCCCCGATCACTCCTTCAGTGTCGATAATAGCTCCGGCCTACAATGAAGAGGTGACAATCCTGGATAATGTCAATTCCCTTTTAGGCATATATTATCCTAATTTTGACGTGATTGTTGTTAACGACGGAAGTACTGACAAAACACTCGAACTCCTCATCGAGGAATTCAAGCTCGTGGAGGTGCCTTTCATCGACCTGAAACGGGTGCCCTCCAAACCAATCAAGAAGGTGTATCGTTCCACTGATGAGCAATTCGCAAAACTGACAGTGGTGGACAAGGAACCCGGTGGCCATAAGAGCGACAGTACTAATGCAGGCCTGAATATCTGTCTCTCCAAATATTTCATAAGCACAGACGTGGATTGTATCATCGAGCCAATGGCTATCTACCGAATGATATGGCACGTTATAAACAGTCATCACACCATGATAGGTGTTGGAGCCACCATGCTTATGCTCAACGGCTGTCTCGTAGAAGACGGACGCGTGGTGGAAGCCAGAGTGTCTAACAATCCGTTGCCCGCTTTCCAACAACTTGAATATATGAGATCTTTTCTGATCGGAAAGATGGGATGGAGCAGCCATAACACGCTTCCCAATATCTCGGGAGGTTTCGGACTGCTGAATACGGAAGTAGTGGTGAAATCGGGAGGCTACGACCCTGTGAGCCTTGCCGAAGATGTGGATATGCTTCTACGTATGGTGACGTATATGGAAAATACGGGTCAGAAATACCGCTTCGCACAGATTCCACAGGTGTGCTGCTGGACAGAGGGACCATTCTCCATCAGGATGCTTTTCAGGCAAAGGATACGCTGGGCCCGTGGTCTCTGCGAAGTCATATCCCATCATAAAAAGCTTTTCTTCAATCATAAATATGGAAAGATCGGTGCCTCCACTCTTCCATACATATTCATTTTTGAATTCCTAGCACCGATTCTGGAGGTGAGCGGTTTCCTTTTCATGATCTGGCTTGTGCTGATTGACGCTGTGAACTGGAACACTGCTCTCGTGATCTTCGGCATGATATATATTTTCTCGCTATCACTTACATTCCTTGTGCTTATTTACGATTATGCCACTAAGGCCGTGAAATGGAAGAGCACCTGGAAAAGTTATCTCAAACTGGTGATTGCAGGAATTCTCGAACCCTTTATTTTCCATCCGTTTATCACCTTCTGTTCTATTGTGGGCTACTTCAACTTCGTGCGTAACAGGGGTAAGATCTGGAAGCCAATCAAACGTAAGGGGGCGCGTAAACGTGAAGAGGAAAACAACGGTTCGGATCCCTCGCAGGAAAATCCTGACGCCACAGCGGGAGATATTAATGAAACGATACTTGGAAATGTATGACATCAGACATAAAATAAAATGTTACCGGGATGAGTGGCTGAAGGTGTTCATCACGCTCCTCCTTGCCGCTCCTTTTTTAGCATTCCCTTCACAGGCTAAAAAGAGCGACGGAGAGCTGCACACGAGCCTCTACTATTCAAGCCGGGCTGAAGATCTTGAAAATTCAAATTCCTGGGAAGCTGCTAAAAAGGAGATTGATGAGGGTCTGGAAATATATCCCGACGATCCGGAACTGAGGTATCTCAACGGACGTTATTATTATCATGCGCGTCACGACCTCTCGAAGGCAAGATACAATCTTGTAAGAGCCCTTCAGGAAAGCGACCATCATTGGGGTGCAAGAAGGCTTCTGATAGATGTGGAGGAGGATTCAAAGCATTATTCAAGCGCAATTTGCTATATCAACGAGCTTTTGGAGCAGCAGCCCTACGACCGTGGACTATGGCGACGAAAAATCGCTCTCTACAACAAGATGGGCAACCATGTGGAAGCTGACGCGGCCCTCGAGCGTCTCGCAAGGATTTATCCAAACGACACAACCATCCGCCGGGAACTGTCTCTGCTGCATCGTGAAACATGGAACAAACGCCTCAGCACCACCACACTGGATGAACAGGCCTCCACCCTGGAGGGCTGGATAAACCAGGAACCTGAAAATCTTGACTATTACCTGGAACTGAGCGATACCTATATCAAGATGGGTGACTACGGCAAGGCGGAAGCGGCAGCCAAGCGAGGGCTGGTGGTACACCCGCGCAACCCAAAACTTGTACAGAGAGTTGCGAGCCTTATGTCGGAAAATGGTCTCTATACAAGAGCCCTGATGTATCTCCGGGAAAACAGAGTAGGGGGTCGGCTTTATGAAAATGCAATGAGGGAAGCAGCAAATGACGCACGTCTCCGTGATCCTTACGACATACACGGAAGACTTTACGCACAGACAGGCGACCGTGACGCCCTTATTTATCTGCTCAATACTTCCCTGACACGCGGATATTACGATGATGCGATCGTCTATCTTAACGAAGCCTACCGCCTGGAAGGACGCACCACCGAGCTCCTCCTGAAAGAGTATGAACTGCAGAAACGTATGGGATACAAAGGTCAGGCGGAAGCCCTGCTTAAGGAATTATTCTCCAAGAATCCTCTTGACGGGGGGCTACGTGAAGAATATATCGCAATGCAACTTGAACTCGCCAATATCGACGAAGAGCAGCAGGATTATGAAGATGCCTATGACAGGCTAACCCTCGCTTCCGAGCAGATGGAAGTAGGGAGCGATGCATGGGCTGCCTGCGTGTCGCGCCGTATTAACCTTCTCGGTCTGATGGGAAGAGATGCAGAGGCGCGTAAGCTTTATGGGTCGGCAAGTGTTGATGATCCGGCGCGCAGAAAACGCTTTGCAAATGCCTATGAAGAGATAATATCTAAGAAAATCAAGCAACTAATCGAGGATGAGAGGTATACGGAAGCTCTTAAAATGGCCGAAGATCTCCTCGCCTCAATGTATGACAGTGAAGTGGCTTTGAGGGCTTGCATCAACATGAGCCAGACACTCAAGAAAAAACAGGATTTCTACAAATACGCTCAGAAAGGATATGAACTTTTCCCGGATCAGCCATATTTCATTATAAAGCAGGCAGTGGCTCTCCGTGAACAGGATAGATACATAGAGGCACTGAATATCCTTAACCCACAGAAACCGGGGGAGGAGTACCCGCTCCAACAACTTATCAACCCTTTCTCCGGAGTTACCGAAGATTTTGCCATTCTCCTCATCCACAACAAGATGCCTGACTTGGCTATCTGGCGGCTTGACATGGCACTGGATTATGATCCGGACAACAATGAACTTAAATATCTCAAGGGTCTGGCCTATGAACAATTAAAGGACTTCAAGCAGGCTTACGACCTTCAGAGCCGTTATTATAACCCCAGCAATGCTGAGCAACGCGATTGGGAAGAACATATAAGATACCTTAAATTCAGAAGCTACAGCAATCATCTCGACCTGTCTTACACAAGTGCTTACTACGACACTAAAGATGAGAATCTTGCCTCCGTCGGACACATGTATTCCCTGGCTTCGGTGTCTTATTCACATCTATGGAAAAGACACACGATGACCGTGCAGGCAAATTACAAGGCTTCCGACGGATATATGGGTTTAGGAGGATATGAATCGGGAGGCATCGGTATA
Source organism: Muribaculaceae bacterium (assembly GCA_022509205.1). Lineage (GTDB taxonomy): Bacteria > Bacteroidota > Bacteroidia > Bacteroidales > Muribaculaceae > Lepagella. Next base: position 17,705 of record JAFLTR010000042.1, read on the forward strand.
GAAGGTATCCTGCAATGGGACATAGTGCTCAGCCATCGCTGGAGCATGATGATTAACGGAAGTTACGGCACAAAGTTGTTCAATAAATTCGGGGCCAACTTAGCATTCTCCGTGGATGCCGGCAGGGGATGGGGATTTTCATTGAAAGGTGGTTTCCGAAGGACTCTCCCGATGTATCTTTATGACCATCGCGAAGATGAATGGATTGAGGGTTACGAAAGACACAATCTTTTAATGCTGAGCCCCGGCATTGAAAAATCGTGGGAAAAGGTGAAATTAGGGCTTAATATTGATTTTATTTCCCTGGATCTCACCAATTACTATTACAACACCACCCTGAAGACCAAATTCTTTATAAACGACGACAATATCTCCTCTATCGGCGCTTTTTTAGGATTCGGCTCTTTCCCGGAACTGACATTCTTCGACCAAACCACAATGAACGGTATTACAAATATGAATGCCATGGTGGGTGTGGAATTTTTATATCTTATCACCAAGAATCTTTATGCGGGTGTGGCCGGGACATGGAACACCTATTATAACCCCTCTTTTACCAATGAAGGGTATGCCGTGGCCTCCTACCGTAATATCTACAATATAAATGTTAGCCTTCATCTGGCTTTCTAAACCCTTAAAGGCTAAATTATTAAATTTCATCGCTCGTTTTGAAAAAAACCAGAATCCATAAACCTATGATCCTCTCTATATCTGCTGTTTTAGCGTTGGCAACCGGCCTTGCATGCACCACGGGTGAAAAAGCAGCTCAAGATTCCACTACCACCGCATTCAGATACCGTGAAGTATATCTGCCTGAGGGAATGGGTGAAAGTGCCAGAAAATCAGGTCTTAACACCTTGGAGTTTGACTGGGGTCTCTGGGGGCATAATCTCGCCAAAGTCCTTCCTGAGGACTTTTCTTCATCCGTGTATGCCAAAATTAACGGAAATACATCTAAAAAACAGTTCTGTTTCAGCAGTAACCGCCTTTATGAGTATATTGAAGAATATATTGACTCTAAATTTGATGACAACGAGTATGCCCGGTTTGCGATTCTGCCTAACGACAACGATATAGTGTGTCTCTGTGAAAAATGCGTCATTGCCGGAAATTCACACGGCAACGCTTCTCCGGCCGTCAACAAGCTGGTCAGAAGGCTTGCCAACAGGTTTCCCAACCATAGTTTCTTCACGTCAGACTATCGCACTACGAGTGTGGCTCCGACAGATACGATGCCTTCAAATACCGGGGTATTGCTTAGCGCGATGTCTTTTCCCCTTTCAAGCGTGCAATCGCCCGAGGAATACAGATTTATTGATAAAATTAACCAATGGACTCCCACCACTCCCAGAGTGGTAATATGGGACTATATCAATAATTTTGATGATTATTTCACTCCCTTCCCTATTTTTTCAGCCATGCAAAGGAGACTGAAAATCTACAGGGATAATAATGCCACAGGAATTTTTCTCAACGGAAGCGGGGCAGACCTCAGTAGTATGAGCGATATCAAGACCCTTGTGTTAGCTGAAATGACAGCAAATCCGGATATTGACTGGAGAACCGTGCTTCAAGAAAAGGCAACCGAGCTTTATCCCGTGGCCGGGAAAACTATTGCCGACTTTATGATCGCTCAGGAAGAAATGGTGGAGAATTCCGGAGCCGTGCTACCGTTGTATGAAGGGGTGGAAACGGCTCTCAATACTTATCTGCCTGAAAAAGAGTTTATCCTTTTTCATGATAAATTGAAACAACTGCTTCCTTCCACTGAAGGGGCAGAAAAGGAAGCGCTCCAGAATTTGATAGCGGAGCTTTCCCTGACAAGACTGGAAATCAATAGAATAAACGGAACCCCGGAGAACAGTAACGAACTTATTGCGGATCTTCAATCCCTGATTGCCAAGAACGTAAAAGCCTATAATGAATCCGGGTGGACCTTGGAAAGCTATATCAACGATTATAATTTCCTTCTGAAGGATTATAAAGATACCAATAAGAAAAACAAGTTGAAAGGAGCCAGACTGATTCCGTTAACCGCCTTGGATCCTCAATATACAGATGTGACCATTCTCACAGACAGAGTGCTCGGTATTCCTTCAAATTATCACAGCGGTCTACTTATAACCTCCCCGGAGAGTTTCACTCAGATTGCTGTTCCCAATAAACCGGGCACCAAGAAAATCAAAGTGTGGATGGCATATAATCCTGCATATAGGATCTTTTTGCCGGAATACGTCTCTCTAACAACTGCCGACGGGAAAAAACTCGGCAGCGCAGCTCCAAAGTATCCCGAAAATGATTCAGGTCATGCGTCGGTAGAATTCGATGTGCCTTCAAACGCAACAGGCACATTCACTCTGACCTTCCATAAAAATCCCGAAACCCACTCTTTGGCAATAGAGGAAATTCAAGCATTTTAATGCGTTGAAGGTGATAAATCCCTCCTTAATTTTTACATTTTTTCGGAATCATGCGTAAACTATTATATCTTTTCCTTTCGTTGATTGTGGTCTTAGGGGCATGCGAACGAAAGCTGAAACCGGTGGAAGTGGAGATCACCGATCCCATAAGGCATTATTATCCCGTGATTCAGGGAGAACTCCTCGGGGTCACCTATGACATTGAGAATATTTCTGACGATCCTTTGTTTATCAAGGAGATACAGACTACCTGCGGATGTTACATTCTAAAAGACAAGCTTCCGATAGTGGTGCTTCCAAAACAGAAGGCGAAACTACATCTGAGTTACAATTCCACAAAAAATACAGGATATGTGGAGCACTTCGCTTGGCTTTACGGGAATTTCAAAGATTCAACATGGCGTGAACTTCAGTTTGACACAAACGTGGTGCCTCCGGTGGGTTTCACTCCGGATTATGAAGAGCTTTATCACAATGTGGAGACACGCAACCCGAGTATGCGTGATCTTGTGGATGGCAAGGCCACCGAGAAAGGATATTATACCGACGAAGGGATTGACCCCA
>JAFLTR010000043.1:0-19600 GCA_022509205.1 Muribaculaceae bacterium
GACGTTATTTTATTTTTGAATTCCTTATGCAAACCGGTTGTAATCGAAGTAATCTCATACACTCTTTCCGGAATTAGTCCATAATATCTTAAGGCCGAATGCATTGAAACGTAGGAAGGTCCATATAAATGATTGGCAATAAGAAATTCATTTATCGGTTTTTCTGTGATATCAGGATTAACGATATATAGGCCCCTCTTGAGCCGAACTATATCACCAGCTTCTTCCAATCTCTTGGCTTTGGCCGCTATTGCAGAGTTTTCAGGAAATATAGAATCCAAAATGGAAACCGTAAAAGGTATATTTCCCAAATCTTTTAATTTCATTACTTCATTCCCATCAAAATATTGCAAAAATAGTAAAAATTTTGATATAAAATTAACATCAGCGTAATTTTATATCAAAAAAATCACTTTATAAACGTATCTTCAAACATTGGCAACGCGTCCTTTTTCCCTTGCATCCTCAGCTGCCTGACGCATCAGTTCTGCCAATTGTTCGTCTGTCGGATCAGTTTGGTCGTTAAATCTATATGATTTGAATTCTTTCTCTGACATAACAATTAGTTTAAATGTAATCAAAATTAATCAGAAGGAGGTGCCGTAGTCGGAGCGGTCGAGGTTGCGATAGCCGATGGCTTCGGCGATGTGATGGCTCAAGACGGGGGCTGAAACAGCGGCGGTGATGGCATGTTGGAAATCAGGGGAATCGGAAGCAGGCAGATTGTTGGCCGATTCGAGGTCGGCAATGGTGCGGGCCACTCTTAAGATCCTGTCGAAAGCACGGGCGCTCATATTGAGTTTCTCCATCCTGTCTTTGAGTTTAGCCAGGCCGGCTGTATCGGGCCATGCGTATTTTCTCAGTAGTCGGGTATTCATCTGGGAATTGGAATAAACGCCTTTCTCCCCTTTAAACCTTTCCTGCTGAATCAGCCTTGCTTTAATCACTCGTTCACGTATAAACTCACTGCTTTCCGCCGGCTGAGTGTTGGCCATATCGTCGAACTCCACAGGTTGTATCTCTATCTGTAGGTCTATTCTATCCAACAGCGGACCCGATATCTTGTTCATGTATTTGTTTACCTGACCCGGCAGACATGTACACTGTTTCTTTGGATGGCCGTAATAACCGCACGGACATGGGTTCATCGACGCCACAAGCATGAAGGAAGCAGGATAATTCACCGTATATTTGGCCCGTGCCACTGTGATGGTGCGGTCTTCTATCGGTTGCCTCAGCACCTCCAGCACTTGCCTCGGGAACTCCGGAAATTCGTCGAGGAAGAGCACTCCATTATGGGCCAGACTTATCTCTCCCGGCATCGGATTTGTGCCACCGCCTACCATAGCCACCGGAGAGACCGTATGGTGGGGCGTACGGAACGGACGTTTGGTCATAAGCATAGAACCTCTTTGGAGCTTCCCCGCCACAGAATGAATCTTGGTGGTCTCGAGGGCCTCGCCCAGACTCAGGGGCGGTAAAATTGTGGGCAACCGTTTTGCCATCATCGATTTGCCCGCTCCCGGTGGCCCTATCATCAGAATGTTATGCCCCCCTGCACAAGCCACCTCGAAAGCCCGTTTCACTACTTCCTGACCCTTCACCTCCGAAAAATCCATATCGTAGGTGGCTGACTCGGCAGCAAAAATTGCACGTGTGTCCATTACCGTGGGACGGAGGGTCGATTCATTTTTAAGAAGGGCAATCGCTTCCGACAGATGTTTCACCCCAAACACCTCCACCTTATTGACCACAGCGGCTTCAGTGACATTAGCTTCCGGCACCATCAATCTCTTGAACCCCATCTCCCGGGCCTTGATTGCCATGGGGAGCACCCCTCTGACAGGGAGCACGGAACCATCAAGCGACAACTCCCCCATAATCATATAATCGGCAAGATTATCGGGGGGCACCTCTCCATGGGCCGATAAGACCCCAAGCGCCATGGGAAGATCGAATGAGGCCCCCTCTTTCTTTACGTCCGCCGGGGCAAGGTTGATGATGGTGCGCCGGTGAGGGAACTGTGCACCGCTGTGCACAATGGCTGACGCGATGCGCTGCTGGCTTTCTTTCACAGCTGTGTCGGGAAGCCCTACTATTGAAAACAATGCGCCTTTCTCTCCCAGAGTCTCTATTGTCACCGGGAAAGCATCGATGCCTTGAATTGAAGCTGAATATATCTTGGTGAGCATTCTTGAGTCGGAATTACAGGTTCGTTACAGAATCTTCTTCCTCACCATCCAGGAGTCGACGGTAGCGGGTCATTGCCTCGCTAAGGTCGGTGCCACGGTAGGATTGCGCGCCGTCGGGACTGAAAACGATAAAATAAGGCAGTCCTTTCACCTTTAGTTTCTGCAGGGTGGGATCGGCAAGCGAGAGGGGAGCCCAAAATCTTTTTATAAAATCAAGGGAGTCTCTCCTTATGGCATTTTTCCAGGCCACAGAATCTATGTCAGCAAAAATGTCGGCTATGATCCTGACAGAGTCGGGGTATTCCTTACCGAGAGCCTTTATTGAATCCACCATATTGTTTTTGTCGGAATAGCCTGACTGCCAGATCAGAAGGAAAATCGGATTCTTACTGTCGGCTGTCAAAGTATCGGCTCCCTCTTTCATCGACCTCATCACGAGGCTTTCAAGCCCGGCCGGATATGAATAATGATGCAGGAGCTGGTCGGTTCGGGCGAGAATATGGAGCCATTGCTCGTTTCGGGCTTCACCTTTCAAAGATGCCATCAATTCTGAATATCCGTTTTCGTCGGCCTCCCGGTTATAATAGCAAAGCATAAGAATCGTGGAGACAGGATTCTCTCTGTTTCCTTCCACAAAATTCCTTACGGCCTGATTCACGCTGTCGGTTTCATTTTCACGCAACGAATGCAGATTTTCCAGTCTCCAGGCAGAAAGTTCTTCATTGATTTTATCCCCCTCCACGTTCCAGCCGAGAGGGTCGTTCCCTTCGCCGGAGATTTTTATTTCGCTCCCCTTTGACGCTATCAACACCAGCGGGAAAGAAGACCGGCGTGTGAAAATATCAACCATAGTAGGAAGAACGGTTGTCCCTTTGAGGAGACATTTCCCCTCTCTGACTGATGCTACCGACTGAACGGTGAGCCCTCCTTTAATGGCGGCGGCATAATATGTGACATTATAATTTTCTGTCACATCCTTTTCCAGGTTGAAATTAAGAGTGAACTCCGCTTTCTTGCATCCCAACAAAAAAATCAGGGAAAAGAAAAAAATATATCGCAAAATCGAGACCATACGCAAAATTAAACATTTTTTTCACTAATTTTGGATGTTCGGATATTAAATGATAGAAATAAAATGAAATATAACAGGATACTTCTCAAGCTGTCGGGTGAATCTCTGATGGGTAGCCAGGGATATGGTATCGATCCGGAACGTCTGAATTCGTATGCAAGCCAGATCCAGAGGGTTGCGGACAAGGGAGTGCAGATAGGGATCGTGATCGGAGGCGGCAATATCTTCCGGGGTCTTTCGGGAGCTGCCAGAGGTTTCGACCGTGTCAAGGGCGACCAGATGGGAATGATGGCCACAGTGATCAATTCTCTCGCCTTAAGTTCAGCCTTCGAGGCAATCGGGCAGCCGGCCAAAGTGTTCACAGCTATTCCGATGTTTCCGGTGGGATATCCCTACTCAAAGTGGGAGGCAATTAAGGCTATGAAAGAGGGAAGTATAGCCATTATGAGTTGCGGCACCGGAAGCCCTTACTTCACCACCGACACGGGATCGGCTCTACGGGCCATCGAAATCGAGGCCGACGTGATGCTCAAGGGCACAAGGGTAGACGGGGTCTACACAGCCGACCCGGAGAAAGATCCTGAGGCAAAGAAATTCGACAAGATCACCTACGATGAAGTGATAGCCCGCAATCTCAAGGTGATGGACATAACGGCCACAGCTCTCTGCAAGGAAAACGACATGCCGATCTATGTGTTCAACATGGATAAGGAGGGCAACCTTGAGAAGATGATAGAGGGAGAGAATGTGGGCACGCTTGTCAGCAACAACTAAAAATCTTAAAATTATATACTATGGAAGTGAAGGAATATCTCGACAATGCGAAGGAAAACATGGAGATGGCAGTGGAATATCTCGATGACGCGTTGGCACATATCAGGGCCGGGAAGGCATCCCCTAAACTTTTGGATGCAATTCGGGTGGATTATTACGGCTCGAAGGCTCCGATTTCAAATGTAGCCAATATCTCAGTGCCCGATGCACGCACAATCGCCATCACTCCTTGGGAGAAGTCTATGTTTAAGGAGATTGAGAAGGCCATAATCAATTCCGACCTTGGCATCACTCCGGAAAACAACGGTGAGGTGATAAGGCTATCCATACCGCCGCTCACGGAGGAAAGGCGCAAGCAGCTCGTGAAACAGAGCAAGGCTGAAGCTGAAAATGCCAAGGTGTCGATAAGGAATGCCCGTCGCGAAGCTATCGAGGGTCTCAAGAAAGAGATCAAGAATGGAATGAGTGAAGATGTGGAGAAAGATGGTGAGGCCGAAGTGCAGAAACTCCACGACAAATACATGAAGAAGATCGATGAGGTCTTCGCTGCCAAGGAGAAAGAGATCCTGACTGTATAACCCTCTCGCTTAGACTTCAATTGCCTCGTTAACTAAAAAGCCCCGACCGATTCGGGGCTTTTGGTTTTTCAGCGGATGGATATGGATTTATCGGCGTTTCTTGGTGGTAGTTGATTTCTTGGCCGGAGCTTTTGACGAGCCGGATTTCTTAGCCGGGATTTTTAGTCGCTGACCTTCACGGATATTGTCGCTCTTAAGGCCGTTGGCCGATTTAATGGCCGCTATTGTTACACCGTATCTGGCTGCTATTTTTGAGAGAGTCTCACCCTTTTTCACTACATGGGTGGTGGTGGCGGCCGGTGCAGCCGGTTTCTTTTCTGCCGTCGGTTTCTTGCCGGAGGTTGCGTTGGATGAATTATTTTTGGATGTGACGCTTACGACTGTATTTTCCATCAGAGCTATCGGAGCTGAGGTGGTGATTCTAAGTTGCTGACCGATTCTGACAGCATTACGTGTCAATCCGTTTTCCTTTTTTATGTCCTCGGGTGTCACTTCATAAGTCTTGGCTATGGAGGCGAGTGTTTCTCCTGCTTTCACTTTATGAATGACGGTCTGAGGAGCCCCATTGTTATCCTGCTTCTTAACCGGAGTCCCGGCGTCAGCCCAGATATCGGCATCCTCCACAGCCATCAATAGGTCGCCCTGGATTTCAGTGGGCTCCACTTTTCCTCTCAGACCGTATTTTTCCGGCTGGTAATTCTTGATATCCTCTTCGCTCATAATGAAAGCATGTATCTGCTGGGAAGGGAGGATAAGATTCCGGGGGGTATCTGCGGAGCCGGGAATTATGTCGGCCCGGTATTGGGGGTTAAGGATTCTCAATTCCTCCACCGGGATACTCAAGATTTCGGAGATCTGGTCGAAATGTATACGGTCGGAAACGTGGACAGTGTCGACCACCAGCGGAGCAGTCGGCAACACCGGCGAGATGTTGTGCTCCGGATAATAATTCATCACGTAATTCACAGCAATAAAAGCCGGCACATAGCCTCTTGTTTCTTCAGGCAGGAAATGATAAAGGCTCCAGAAGTCGTGGGATTTCGGGTCACCCCCGGCCCGTCGGATAGCTTTGTTGAGTGTGCCCGGGCCACAGTTGTATGCGGCAATTGCAAGACTCCAGTCGCCATAGGAATCATAGAGACCTTTCAGATAGTTTGCGGCCATTTCCGATGATAGATATGGATCGCGTCGCTCATCCACCAGACTATTCACCTCCATGCCAAGACCTTTTGCTGTGGCCAGCATGAATTGCCAAAGACCCGCAGCCCCATGCTTCGACACTGCATTAGGATCAAGGCTCGATTCGATCATAGGCAGATACTTGAGTTCAAGTGGCAGCCCTTTCTCTTCAAGAGCCTGTTCGAAAATTCTGTTGTAATAGAGTGAAAGGCCAAGGAGGGCAGGCACCTGTGCACGCCCCTCTTTCGTGTATTTATTTATATAGCTTCTGACAATCTGATTATAGGGCATCTCAATAACATAAGGTAGCTTGCCCAGACGTTCTATTATTAATTCATCTGTGACGAATGCATCGCTTTCTGTGGCATAACGGTTGTCGGTTGCAGTGTAATTTTTAATAAACCAGCTTTCGAGAAGTTTCTGCGTGTCGGTTTCAAAGCTTTCCGGATAGACGATTGCAGAATCAGTGATGCTGTGTTTCAAATCCAAAACATTGCCCGACGAAGAATTTGTTTGAGCATAAGCCCCGGTTTGGGCGAATGAAAAAACTGTTATAGCCAGTATTGCCGGAAGATATCTTTTCATAATTCCTGTTTTTCGGTTCATAAATTTTGTCTTCTTCCTCAGTAATCAGGGTTGTCTGCAAGTCCGACCTTGATTTTCTTTAGAAGTTGAGGGCCCATTGTATGCCAACGTTAAATTTACCCTCAATTCGGTCGATTGCAGGGCTCCATTCAATCGAAAGATCCGGAGAAATGTCGAAATGGGCCAGCGAAGCGTCAACATAAGCATCGACCATACATAACATATAGAGCCCGATACATGAGATGATACATAAGTCGCGGTTACGTCTGTAGAAGTCTCTACGACTCTTCATCACATTGGTGAGCCATGTCTTGTTTAGGCTTTCTTCCTTGGTGTTAGGGGGGAAGAAATTCATATATGATTTTGTAGAGGGGTCATTGTCCATCAGATCGCGGTATGCCTGGGAATAGTCCGAGAGTTGCCCGTTGTTCCAGTTGGTGGCATATCCGAGTCCCATGAAACCTCCGACAATAATCGGAAGTTTCCAGAATCTCCGGTTGTAGATCTGTCCGAGGCCGGGGAAAAGAGCTGACATCCAGACAGCCCTCTCCGGACTTGGATTGAATTCCCGCTTGTTTTCCAGACCGTAGGGATGGTAGTCATCATCGGTCACGACCGTAATGTCTCCGTCGTCATCCTCTGCTTCGAGTGGTGTCTTAAGAAGCACCATACCGTCGACATAGGTGGTGGTGTCTTGTGGCTCCCCATCGGGAAACACCATAGGCTCCTGTGCCCGGGCTGAAGAATAGGCAAAGACAATCAGAATTGCTATTATTATGAGTCTGAATCTCATTAAATCAATTTAGAGGCCTTAATTCTCCTGACCGGACAAAGCCGAAAGGAGGCGGTTCAGGTCGTCGGGACCGGAGAAACTGATTGCAACCTGTCCCTTGCCGTTGCTCTTCTGTGTTATCTTAACCGGAGCTCCGAACCGGCTTGACAATTTCTTCTGAAATTCTGAGAAATCGGCTTTCCCTTTGTTTGTCGGTTTTTCAGGACTTTCGCCGCTTCCCACTTTCTTCACCAGCTCCTCCACCTTTCTCACAGAAAGCCCTTCCTTGAGTATAAGATAGTAAAGTTTCAGTTGCTGCTTCGGGTTTTCTACCCCCAGGAGAGCCCGAGCGTGGCCCATCTCCAGTTTATGGTCGCGCAACCCGAGCTGTATTTCTGCGGGCAGACGGAGCAGACGGAGGTGGTTGGTGATGGTCGTACGGTTCTTTCCGAGTCGTTCGGAGAGCCTTTCCTGAGTGAGATGGTAAGTGTCGATAAGGTTTTGGAAAGCTAATGCCACCTCGATGGCGTTGAGGTCTTCACGTTGGATATTCTCTATAAGAGCCATCTCTGTGACCTCGGAATCGGAAGCGCTTCTGACATAAGCGGGCACCGAATTTAGTCCGGCGATACCGGCCGCACGCCATCTTCTTTCGCCGGCGATAATCTGATATGTGCCGTCGCCCATATCTCTGACTGACAAAGGCTGCACCACTCCGAGCTCCTTTATGGAGGCGGCAAGTTCTCCCAGGGTTTCCTCGTCGAAAGTGCGGCGTGGCTGGTTGGGATTCGGCTTTATATCTTCAATCTTTATCTCATTGATGGCCGAGCTTCCGGCTGTCTGGATATCTGAAACCGATATCAGAGAGTCGAGCCCGCGACCCAGAGCGTTTCTTTTCAAGCTCACGTTTTATATGAATTTAAACGATTTTATTTTCTTGGCCTGTTTTTGGCTATAAGTTCCCGGCTCAACTGGCCGTAGGCGATGGCGCCACGGCTTTCCGGGTCGTAGAGCATTACGGGGAGACCATGGCTCGGGGATTCCGAAAGCTTTATGTTACGCGGTATCACGGTGGTGAATACCATGCCGCCGAAATGCTGGCGAAGCTCCTCGAAAATCTGGTTGGCGAGCCGGAGGCGTGCATCATACATTGTTAGCAGGAATCCCTCTATCTCAAGGGTGGGATTGACCCGGCTCTTGATGATACGAATAGTATTGAGAAGCTGGGATATTCCTTCAAGCGCGAAGTATTCTGCCTGCACCGGGATTATCACAGAATCGGAAGCTGTGAGAGCGTTGACAGTGATGAGCCCCAGCGATGGACTGCAGTCGATAAGGATATAATCGTAGGAATCTTTCAGAGGCCGCAGTATTCTTGACAATACTCTTTCCCTGTCTTGCTTCTGCATCAGCTCCACTTCGGCACCAACAAGGTCGATGCGTGATCCGAGCACTTCCAGTCCCTCCACGCAACTTTTCCTTATGCCATGATCGGCATCAGTGCCGTCGACCAGACATTCATAGACCGACACTTCTCCCTCATCAGGATTTAGACCGAGTCCGGAGGTGGCGTTGGCTTGAGGATCGGCATCAACGAGGAGCACTTTCTTTCCCTCGGCTGCCAGCCCGGCTCCCAGATTAAAGGCCGTGGTGGTCTTCCCCACACCTCCTTTTTGATTGGCTATCGCAATTATCTTTCCCATCCCTGTCTACATATATTATAATCCTGTTTTTGAGAAAACAGCATATTTCTCAATTTTACCCCAAATTTACTAAATTACTATCCAATCCCATATATTTTTAACATATTTTGTAAAAAGATGCTCCGGCAGTCTTCAATTTTCATCCTCGGGCCTGATTGTGACTTGGCTTTCTGTTTTGACGAGTCGTGCCACTGTCTTGCGGAACGTAAGAAACAATAAGATGGCAGCTGAAAGAAGCGCCAAGGAGAAACTGTAGTAGACCCCGACAGTCTCCATCCCTAACCATTTTGCAAACAGCAACAAGGCAGGCACGCCAACTACAATGTAACTCACAATGGATATCCAGAGAAGCGGCTTCACTTCCGAGGTGCCCCTCAGGGCATTTACATAAGTGAGCTGAGTGCCGTCGCAATATTGATAAAGCACAAGCGGGATTATCATAAGCAGGGAATAAGCCACTACATCGCTTTCCGGAGTGAAATAATAGACAAGATTGTCGGTAAAAAACAGGAATACGAATGAAGCGGCCGTTGCGAGCACAAGGATAATGTGTAGTCCGACTTTTGTAGCTCTCATTACACCGGGAAAATCTTTGCAGCCGGTGAAATTGGCCACCTTTATGGAAACCGCCCATCCGAAACTGAGATAGATCATGAAGCCGAGTTGTCCGATTGTATTCATCACCTGATAGGCGGCGAGCTGAACCTTGCCGAACCATCCGCTTACGACAGCTCCGAAAGTCCATAGACCACATTCCACCCCGCTCTGTACCATGAGCGGATAGCTGGTGGTCCAGACTTGCTTTTTTCTTTCCTTGCCGGATCTCTCTTTTACCATAAATTGCCAGTATAGCCTGTAGCGTGAGGAAAGTCGATAAACAACAATAATGGCTACAGCCCCGGCACAGCGAGCTGCAAGAGTGCTCCAGCCGGCACCGGCCAATCCGAGTTCGGGGAAGCCCCAATGGCCGAAAATGAGGGCATAGTTCCCGATGATGTTCAGTACGTCTGCTCCCAGGATTATCCACATGGGTGTGGCAGTGTCGTTAATGCCGTTGCTCGTCTGCTGGAAACTGTTGAAAACAGCCATAGGGAACAGTGTAAAAAGAATAAGAAGATAATATTTCCGGGCAATCGGAAGAAGATCGGGATCCTGCCCGAAATGGTCAAGAAAAAAATACAATAATCCCATCAGCAAGATGAAAGCCCAAGACAGAGCCACATTTACAACCAGCGCCGCTCTAAGCATCCTGCCTCCTTCTCCATGTTCCCCTTTACCATAGAGGGCACCTATTATCGGCACGATACCACCCGAGAATCCAAGCAACATCACTATGGCTATCAGGAAGAGGCTATTTACAAAGGCGGAGGCGGCAAGCTCGTCAAGGCCATAGGCTCCCACCATCATCGTGTCGGCAAAACTGACCACAATTATCCCCACCTGAGTCACCAGCACCGGCAAACCTAATTTCAGAAGGCTCCTCACCATCTGAAAATATTTAGGATTGTCCTCCTCTAATGCCGTCTCCATGTAATTTTTTCTCCTCTTTTACTCCGCAAAATTACACAAATTAAACTAAATTTGCATCGCCTTAGACCTATGCGTCATGAAACACATTTGTTCAGTATTCCTACTCATATCAGCTTTTTTCACAGCCTCGGCACAAGTCAGCCTTGACTCTTGTCGCAATATGGCATTGCGTAACAATAAGTTAATCAGGATGGCTCAGGAAAATGTCAGGGGAGCGGCCAGTCTGAAAGGAGCTGCCCGAGCTGCCTATCTGCCCGGGATTGACTTTACAGGCTCCTATATCTACAATCAGAGAATCATAAATCTTCTTTCCGAGGATGCGAAACTCCCTACCATGAGTTTCGATCCATCCACGGGGTCATATCAATATAATCTTGTGAAAGGTCCCGACGGAAAACCTGTGGTCAATCCATCCACCGGCAGTTATATTCCGTCGGAAATAGCCGTCATTCCGAAAGAGGCAATGAGCTACGATATACATAATGTCTTTGCCGGAGCATTCACCCTGACCCAGCCTGTCTACATGGGCGGCCAGATAAGGGCACTCAATCAGATAGCCGGATTTGGCGAGAAGATAGCCAAGGCCATGAGCAACAGTGTGGCTGAAGATATCATATATTCCGTTGACGAGGCTTATTGGACCGTGGTGTCGCTCAAAGAGAAGAAAAAACTGGCCGAGAGTTTCGTCTCGCTGACAGATTCCCTCTGCTATAATGTGAAACTTATGCTCGAGGAGGGAGTAGCCACAAAGAGCGACCTTCTCTCAGTGGAAGTGAGGGCCAACGAGGCTAATATAGCACTTGCCAAGGTGAGCAACGGTCTTGTCCTTTCGCGCATGGCATTGGCTCAGATATGTGGCCTTCCCCCTGACACTAAGATGGAACTATCGGATGAAGATCTCTCCACGATGGATATGGAGCCGGCCTCTCCGGTGATAGATCTAAGTCAGGTCTACGACCGTCGGCAAGACCTTGAAATAGTGAGACAGTCGATCAATCTTTTAAAAGGCAGGGAGGCCCTCAGTCTCAGTGAAATGCTGCCAAAAATAGCAGTGATCGGCGCCTATTCTTTTTCAAATCCCAATTTTATCGACGGTTTCAAGAAAAGATTCGGAGGGGGATTTAGTGTGGGCGCGACCCTGCAGGTGCCTATATGGCATTGGGGCGGCGATTATAAGCGTTACAAGGCTGCCAAGTCTTCCACGTCTGCCCAAAGGCTTTTGCTTGAAGACCTGGAGGAAAAGGTGGAACTTCAGGTGAATCAGGCCAGGTTCAGTCTGGATGAGGCAGAGAAAACCTACAGGATGACCGTTACCAACCTTCAGAAGGCAGAAGAGAACCGGATGCAGGCCCAAATGGGATTTAAGGAAGGAGTCTTGACCACCAGTGATGTGCTTGCGGCGCAGACAGCTTGGCTGGGTGCAAATTCCGAGAAAATCGATGCTGAAATCGGGCTACATCTTGCCCACACCTATCTCTCTAAGGTGCTCGGACTGCTAAGATATTAACAAAAGCAAAAATTCCGGCGCGTTACCCCGCGTCATTATAACTCATAACTCCCACGCTGCACGCAGCGTCTCTACAACACCAATAACATCAACAACTCCACAACAATGACTCAGAATCAAGAAGCTGTATCAGCAAAAGACAGAATGCTTATCCTCACAATTGTAGTTGTGATTCTGATTATCGCCGGACTGGCCATTTTCGGTTTCCTGGTGATTAAACAAGGGCCCGACACCGTTCAGGGTCAGGCAGACGCTACAGAGATCCGCATCTCCGGAAAACTGCCGGGACGAGTAGAGGAGATATTTGTAGAGGAGGGTGACCGCGTCAGAAAAGGCGACACGTTGGTGCATATTCATTCCTCTTTGATCGATGCCCGGCTGAATCAGGCGGAAGCTATGGAGACTGCCGCCAAGGCTGCAGATGCAAAAGTAGATGCAGGCACACGTTCACAGATCGTTAAGGCTGCCTTCGAACTATGGCAACAGGCATTAGCCGCTGAAGGGATAGCTCAGAAAACCTACGACCGAATGGAGGCTCTTTATTCAAAGGGGGTTGTGAGCGAGCAGAAGCGCGACGAAGCGAAGGCGGCTTATGAAGCGGCTAAAGCCGGGGTGGCTGCTGCCGAGAGTCAGTATTCTCTTGCAAAAGCCGGCGCCCAAAAAGAGGATAAGGAGGCAGCTCAGGCGATGGTTAATGTGGCTAAAGGAGGTGTCAGCGAGGTGTATGCTTTGCTCGAAGACCAGTATCTTGTCGCCCCTTACGACGGGGAGATCACTGAGATTTATCCTAATGTATCGGAACTTGTGGCCACCGGCGCTCCTATCATGTCGCTACAGAAAGATGACCATTGGGTGGTTTTTAATGTCAGGGAGAATCTCTTGAAAGATATCACGACAGGCACAGTAATAAAGATACATATCCCGGCGCTCGACAAGCATGCGGAGGCAAAGGTGTATTATATAAAAGATTTAGGCACCTATGCCAACTGGCAAGCCACCAAGAGCACCGGCGATTATGATGCCCGCACATTCCAGATCAAGGCTCGCCCCACGGAGAAACTCGAAAATCTCCGCCCGGGTATGTCTGTGATTCTTGAACAGTAATTTCTAAATCCTCCGCCACTTTGAAGCAGATTTTCATACGCAGCGTGCTCCAGATTGTGCGACGGCCCATCTATTGGGTTGCCTTCTTTGTCTTGCCATTCTTCTGCTTCATGCTTCTGACGAGCCTTATGGAAGAGGGTCTCCCCTCTAAGGTGCCTGCTGCCATGATCGATAAAGACGGCTCGGCGCTTTCAAGAAAGGTCACCCAGAATCTTGGGGGCATGCAGATGGTGGATCTTCAGGAGGATTGCAACAGCTATACTGAGGCACGTCATTTGATGCAGAAAGGGGATATCTTCGGCTTCTTCCTTATCCCGGAAAATTTTGAGAGGGATCTTCTGTCCGGAAGAAAACCGGTGATAACTTTCTATACGAATATGACCTATTTCGTGCCGGCATCTATTCTCTTCAAGACCTTTAAGACCACGGCCTTATATACCAAAGCCGGAGTGGCAATGACTGTGATGGAGTCTGTGGGTGCATCGCCCCGGGAAGTGACACCATTGCTGCTCCCCATAAATATTCAAGCCCGGGGTATCCACAATCCGGAACTCAATTATGCGATTTATTTATGCAACTCCTTCCTGCCCGGGGTGTTGGAACTAATGATATTTTTGGTGACCTGTTTCAGTCTCGGACAGGAGATAAAATACGGCTCGTCGGTCCGTTTGCTGGAGATGGCCAACGGCTCGATTGTCAAGGCGCTCTTTGCCAAATTGTTGCCTCAGACTCTGATATGGTGGGTTATTGCTATTTTCCTGGAATCCTGGTTATTCGGATATAACGGTTATCCGGTGTATGGCTCCTGGTTCTGGCTCACGCTGTCGGAGTTGATGTTTGTGGTGGCTTGTCAAGGTTGGGCGCTATTTTTCTTCGGGATACTCCCTAATCTTCGTCTGTCGCTTTCTGCAAGCGCCTTGCTCGGGATTCTGGCTTTCTCGGTTGCCGCATTCTCTTTCCCCGTGGAGAGTATGTATGGCGCCATAAGTATCTTCAGCTGGATACTCCCTGTGAGATATAACTTCCTGATATATATCGACCAGGCCCTCAATGGAATAGATATTTATTATTCCAGAGTATGGTTTGTGGCCTATATAATCTTTATGATTTTGCCCTTCACTGTGCTTTGGCGCATAAAACGCGAGATGGCAAAACCGGTGTATGCTCCGTAAAATTCTTTTTCCTTTAAAATCTCAACAAAATTGAATTATCTACGTCAGCTTTTCAAGGTGTATTGTCAGGAATTCCGGCTTGTGATCCATGATCCGGGAATCATCATATTCTTCCTTTTTCTTCCTCTGGCATATCCTGTGATCTATTCCTTGATTTATAATCCGGAACTCGTAAGGGATGTGGCGGTTGTGGTGGTAGACAACGACCGTTCCGACCTTAGCCGGGAGCTGGTGAGGAATTTCGATGCCACACAGGAGGCATGGGTGAAAGGATATGCTGCTGATATGGGTGAGGCTCGCAGAGCGATGGATCTCCACGACTGCTATGCCATCCTGGAGATACCTGCCGGGTTCGGGAAGAAAATCAAGAATAATGAACAGGGTGAGGCAGTGCTTTATTGCGAGATGAGCCTTTTGCTCCGCTACAGGGGTTTGCTGGTGGCTTCCACAAATGTGGCGCAGGCGATGGGTGCCGAAATTCTGGCTGAGAAGATAGATTTGCTTGCCCCGTTGGCAGAAACTGTCGTGGATGGCGACTTAATGCCTATCAAGAATATCACGATGGGAAATATTGAGGGCGGATTCGATTCCTTCATCATGCCCGGAGTGCTGATTCTCATATTGCATCAATGTATAATTCTTGCATCCGGTATGGCCGGAGGAGCCAAGCGGGAACGACCCTATCTGATCGGATATGATTCTTTCAATGAGATGCCGAGCGTATTGATGACCATGTTTGGACAGATGCTCTGCTATATCACCATCCTGCTGGTGCCGATCATTTATCTGGTGCATTATGTGCCGTTGATGTTTTCTTTCCCGATGGCAGGCAATCTTTTTGAAATCCTGATGTTTCTCCTGCCGATGGTGCTGGCCTGTGTGGGACTTGGATGGTGTGTTCAGGGCATTGTGTGGGAAAGGGAATCAATTTTCGTCCTATGGGTGGTGACGTCAGTGGTGTTCCTCTTCTTGTCGGGACTTACCTGGCCGCGTTACGCCATGCCGGGATTTTGGAAAGCAATCAGCGACTGCATACCTGCCACATGGGGCATGGAAGGATTCATTAAGATGAACACAAACGGGGCAACGTTGGCTCAGGTGAGCAAATGCTATATCAATCTTTGGATACTTTCCGGAGCCTATATGTTGATAGCTTATTGTGTGCAGAGATGGGTGGTTCGTCCCTCCGTGCTTAAGAAATTCGATGCCTACGATGAAATCAAATCCACAACAATTTAGAAATTTTGAATAAAAAATATTCATAAAAATTTGCAGGGAAAGAAATAATCTTTAACTTTGCAATCGCAATCGGGCGTTTAGCTCAGCTGGTTTAGAGCATCTGCCTTACAAGCAGAGGGTCTGCGGTTCGAATCCGTAAACGCCCACTTTCCCCAAACTTTGTATTTTTTAAAAGCCGGTCAATCCGTGAGGATCGATCGGCTATCTTTTTCACGCCAAACACGAAAAATTTGAAGAAATACGTTTAAAAAGTGACATTTTTATTGTTATATCGGAAATTATCTATAAATTTGCCTTATAATTTAGCTTTAAAACCATGGAAAAGATAGATAACCTTGACAAAAAGATACTGAACATCATTATGAACAATGCGCGCATCCCTTCAAAGGATGTCGCCGAGGAATGTGGAGTGTCGCGTGCCGCTATTCATCAGAGAATACAACGCCTCATAGAAATGAAGGTGATCACCGGTTCGGGATATAACATCAACCCCAAGACACTGGGCTATAACACATGCACTTATATCGGAGTGAGCCTTGAGAAAGGTTCGATGTATCGCGAATTTGTGAAGCAGCTCGAACAAATCCCGGAAGTGGTGGAATGTCATTACACCACCGGACCATACTCATTGATCCTGAAAGTTTTTGCGCGTGACAACCAACATCTGATGGAATTGCTCAACGACCGCATACAGCATATCCACGGAGTGACAGAGACCGAAACTCTCATATCTCTGGAGCAGAGTGTCAACCGTCAGATATCTATCCCGATCGATGAGGAGAATTAGGCGACTCTTTATGGCCTTTAAAGATGATTAAGAAAAATTACATTTATTCTATTCTGGCTGCCCTGCTTTTGGCGGTGGTAGCCTTCTTCTTTTTCTTCCCTGACGCCCAGGAAGGGAATGTGCTCCGGCAGGCAGATACTCTTCAAGGCATTGCCAACGGCCAGGAAGGCATCGCCTTCCATGAGGCTACGGGAGAGACCACCCGCTGGACAAACTCCCTTTTCTCTGGAATGCCAAATTTCCAGATAGCCCCGTCCTATCCGGCCAACAGAGTGCTCTCCGGATTTGCTAAGGTCTATTCCCTTTGGCTCCCGGCTCCTTGCAACCTCCTCTTCATAATGATGCTGGGGTTCTTTATCATGTGCCTGTGCATGAAGTTCAAATGGTACACTTCCCTTTTTGCATCGGTGGCATGGGGTTTCTCCACCTATTTCATCATAATCATCGGAGCGGGTCATATATGGAAATTCCTTGCTCTGGCCTACGTTCCTCCCACAATCGGTGGTATCGCCCTCTGCTACCGGGGTAAGTATCTGGCAGGCACAGCAATGACAGCCCTCTTTGCGGCCCTTGAACTACAGAGCAACCACCCGCAGATGACTTACTATTTCTGCTTTGTAATATTCTTCCTTGTGCTTGCATGGCTTTGGAATGCCCTAAAGAAAAACCAGATGCGCACATGGGCCATGGGCACTGTATGCTGTATCGTGGCCGGTTTTCTCGCTGTAGCGGCAAATTCTGCAAATCTCTACAACTCCTGGCAGTATGCGCAGGAGACTATCCGCGGGAAGGCCACGGATCTCACAGTGGAAGGTGTCCCCCAGTCTTCCGGACTCGACAAAGATTATATCACGATGTGGAGCTACGGGGTAGATGAGTCATTGACCTTACTGGTGCCTAATGTGAAAGGCGGAGCAAATATCAAACCCGTGGGTGGACAGCCCGTCTATCTGAGTGCCGGCGAAACCTCCAAAGCTCAAGAGACTCCCCTGACCCAGCAAGAGAGGATGTTTATGAGCCAGTTTCCTCAATATTTCGGCGATCAGCCGATGACAAACGGGCCGGTGTATGTGGGTGCCTTCATATTTGTGCTGGCAGTGCTGGCTCTTTTTGTAGTAGACGGAGCAGTGAAATGGGCCCTTTTTGCAGTCTCGATATTGTGCCTGATGCTATCCTGGGGACATAATTTCAATCCCCTCACAGATTTCTTTATCGATTATTTCCCGGGCTATAATAAATTCCGCACAGTCTCAAGTATCCTTGTGGTCCTTGAGTTCACCATCCCGCTTTTGGCTGTGATGTGTCTGCGAAAAATTATCAAAACTGAGAATTTTCTCGAAAAATACAAATGGACGTTCTATACTGTCTTCGGAATTTTCGCCTTGATATGTTTTGTGGGATGGGTGTCACCCTCTGTGTTCGGAAGTCCGTTCAGTGCATCGGAAACAGAGCAACTCACTCAACTCGGGATCTTCGGAGCACCTGAATTTGCCCGTATCCTTAATGCTGTGGCCGACAGCCGCCTGAGTCTGGTTTCTTCCGATGCCTTCCGTTCCCTGGTGTTTATAGTAATAGCCTTCTGCCTGATAATGATCTGGCTTAAGGGACTTTTCCGTAATGCACCTTTTTTTGTGTGCTGCCTGACGGTGCTTGCAGTGATCGACCTTTATCCTCTCAACAAGCGATATGTGAATACAGATAGTTTCGTTCCCTCGCAGCCTAACACTCAGATATTCGCCAAGACTGCAGCCGATGAGGCAATTTTGGCCGACACCACCAACTATCGGGTGCTTGATATCCCGGGTTTCGACCAGGCCCGTTCTTCTTATTTCCATAAAACTGTAGGAGGGTATCATGCAGCCAAACTCACACGTTATAATGACCTTATCACCCATCAGATAAAAAAGGGGAATCCTGCGGTTCTAAATATGCTTAACGCCAAATATTTTCTCAATGGCGACCAAGTGGAATTGAATCCGGAGGCGTTGGGGAATGTATGGTTTGTCGATGGGATCGACTATGTGGCTACGCCCGACCAGGAGATGGCTGCACTCGACACCATCAATCCGGGAAGTTATGCCGTGTCTGATGCTACATTCGAATATGTCTTGGGACAGGCCACTCCTCCGGCTCCCGGCGACACGATTTATGAAACTTCCTATGCCCCAAACCGCCTGAATTATCTTTCAAATACAGCAAAGGATAATGTGGCTGTGTTTAGTGAAATCTATTTCCCATGGGGATGGAAGGCCACAATCGACGGAGAGCAGGTGCCTATCGGACGCGTTGACTATGTGCTGAGGGCTATAAGGGTGCCGGCGGGACAACACCGGATAGAATTCCACTTTGACCCCGAATCCCTGAAAGCCACAAATGCCCTGGCTATCGTTTCCCTTTGTTTCATAGGTTTGATTTGTGCCCTCGCTTTAGGACTCTGGGGATATAATATTTATCGACACACTAACTCTTAAGAGTTGAATGGTTAAGAAGCTCTTTGATGTCTATAAACGCTGGCGTCATTCGAGGGGATTCGGAGTGCATTCCCCCTACGCATTCAGATTTGTTACTGATGTGGTGCGTCCCGGATCTTATGGCTTTTATGCCTATGATAAACTGGAAACCTTGCTCAAGAGGGAGGAGATCCATGACCGACATCTCATCTCCACCGCCGAATTTTTAATTCGCCTCGCTGTTTTTGTAAAAGCAAAACGTTTGATTATCAACCAAGGAAATCGAGCCGCGGAATTAGCATCCAAATCCCTCGGACTTCCTTACCGGGTGGTTGGTGTGAAAGAATCTCCCGAAGGCAGAAGAGAAGAAAAGGGAGAGATAAAAAAATCCCGGAGCGGCGAGAAGGCAGAGCGGATAAAATTGAGAGATGGAGACCTAATAAGTCTTTACGGTAAGCCCGGCAATCGCGGTTTTTCAGGCCCCATAGATCTGGAATGGTTGCAGATGGCACTCCAACAGAATATTCCAATACTTGTACTGAATCCTGATGCTCAGACCCGGTCACTGCTTGAGAAGCCTTTCTCCTACGGCCTGCTTTTCACTTCCCCCGGTTCCGTCCTCCTCATTCCCCGACCCGAGATGGCTTACACCTCTTATGAAATTTCTCTTAAAATAGGATAGATAGATTCAAATTTTAGTGTGTCCTTGTAAGATTGGATAAAATTCCCTAAATTTGCAATCGCGAAGTCTACGAATAAAACCCACACAGCGTTACAAAGCGCAAAAGCCCTGATGGCGGAATTGGTAGACGCGTTGGTCTCAAACACCAATGGGGTTAAACCCGTGCCGGTTCGATCCCGGCTTAGGGCACAGAATTAGCGATATAACAGATTGAAATTCAAGAAGTTATATCGCTTTTTGTTTTTGCTTACGATATGCCTACGAAAATCAAAAA
>JAFLTR010000043.1:19610-19897 GCA_022509205.1 Muribaculaceae bacterium
GCCGGTTCGATCCCGGCTTAGGGCACAGAAATGGCAACTTAATTGATTGATTCCCATCATCGTTAAGTTGCCTTTCCTAAATTTTATAGGCATACTACAGGCAAAAATTGGATTATATCATGATGACAGTAGTTGAATTTATAGAAGAGATTGGAAAGAGGTTTTCCAAAAATCATGAAAAATCACTTATGAATACTTTTAATTCTGTCTTATCAAAAAAAGGTTGGAATATTGTCGCCATTATATTTTTAATACCATTATTCATAATTTTATGTATTGGATACCTT
>JAFLTR010000044.1:0-17183 GCA_022509205.1 Muribaculaceae bacterium
TACTTCTCTCTTGTTGCTCTCGTCTTTCTGCCAATGTGAAATCATTACGAAAATGCTTTTCAAGATTCTCACGAAATCTTGAAATATCTTTTTTATCCATTGGAGGGTTGGGGATTGAACAGATCATAATTTATATCTTATAAGTGTCTCTAATCTTTTTACCTTAACAAATTTATATCATTTATTACAATAACGCAAATTACCCTAATATGTTTTAATTATATTGCTTATTGGTTGCTTATTAAAAATAATTAAGACTCTTAATCTCAGCGAATTAAGAGTCTTGATTCGTACAGGAAGTGGGACTCGAACCCACACAGCCGGTAAAGGCCAAAGGATTTTAAGTCCTTCGTGTCTACCATTCCACCATTCCTGCATCATGTTTTTCGGATAAATGTTGAATCAATCTTAGTACTCTACTGAACAGTCAAAAACTCCCCCGAGCATAGATAGTTCAAATTCCAAATCCCGGTCAACTTGCATAACGCTGTTGAAGGAAACATCCGAATTACACTATGCAAATTTACCGTTTTTGGAGCGGATGCAGGGATAATAATTCCTTGAATTTTCCAATTTAATTTTATTTAACTATTTACTGCAAACTGTTGGCAGTCTATGGGAATAATTTTGCCTTGTATTTCAGAAATGAATGTTTTTTCAACTTATTTAAATGGGAAAAATTATGAACAGGAAGAAGACCATAACTTTAGGAGACAAGATTTTTGCAAGGGTTACTCGCAACGGACGCACTATTTTCAATTATGTTACGGAAAAAGTGGCCACAATGAGTCAATTAATCAGTGAATTACGAATCGCAATGAAAGATGTGCAGGGACTGGTAATGATCCATATCCGGAATTATCATCAGGGATGGGGAGATGAGAGACCATTGATGCTTTACGCTCAGAAAGTGAATGATTACGAAGTGGCGGGAAGAAATTCAGGTGGAAGATCTGCCGGTCTATCCGACTCACAAGAGGTTTCCAACAGCCGGATGTTATTCCCCTGGGAAACACACTGAGAATACTCATCCGAGCCTTTCCTATAGCAGTTAGTGAGAAAAGAGAGGGTTAGAGAGTCAGGGGTTCAGGAGATCCTTACTATAGAAATCGAGAATAGAATTTGAGTAATCAAGCAGCATTTTGGCCTTACTTTTCGGATTGATGGCCAAGGCTGCAAGATAATCGTTGATAGCCTCTTTCCTTCTACCCAATATCCAGTATTTCTGCCCTCTCACCACCAACGCTTCCTCGTCGCCGGGAAACTCCCTAATATATCTTTCCAAAACACTAATTGCCTCTTCGGGAGGCATTTTTTTTATGTCGTCAAGAGAAAGCATGGCTATAGGGAGATGGTGTGTGATGTGATTGAACGGCCAAGGAAGAGGGAGGCGAGGGAATCAAACTTGTCGGTGTGCTCGGTGGTCAGGTAGGTCATACCGGCTGTTGTGGAAAGTCGCGATTCAATTTCGGGGTGACGCTGAAGATAATCCGCCAGGCTGTCTGCTACCAACGGTCCCTGACAAACCACTTTTATATTATCAGGAAGAAAAGTCTTGATCTTATCAAGCAGGAGAGGATAGTGGGTACATCCGAGAACTATCGTATCGATCAGAGGATCTTTTTCAAGTAAATAATCGAGCTCTTTCCTTACGAAATAATCAGCTCCGGGAGAATTGAATTCATTATTCTCTACAATCGGCACCCACATAGGGCAAGCCTTCTGAGTCAGCTTTATCTCCGGAGAAAGTTTACGCAGCTCAAGTGCATAAGAATCACTATTCACTGTGCCGGGTGTTGCCAGAAGGCCAACATGGTTAGAAGATGTGAGTTGCGGGATTATCTCCACGGTTGGCCGGATCACACCGAGAACACGTTTGGAGGGGTCTATTTCTGGGAGATCGTTTTGTTGGATCGACCTCAAGGCTTTGGCAGATGCCGTGTTACATGCCAAAATAACAAGATGGCACCCTCTTTCGAAGAGTGCCTTCACTGCCTGAAGTGTAAATTCATAAACTATCTCGAAAGACCTCGTGCCGTAGGGATTACGCGCATTATCGCCGAGATATATGTAGTCGTATTTCGGAAGGCGCTTTCTGATTTCCTTAAGGATGGTCAGACCGCCGTAACCGGAATCAAAAACTCCGATTTTCAATTTCAGTTGATACCTAATTTAGCTTTGACGTCATTAGTGATATCCACCACCGGATCAGCATAGTAGAGAATGAAGCCGCTCATATTCGGTTCGATGAGGGAGTAATTTCCTTCCTGACCGACGGAACGGATGGCATCCTGCACCTTCTTCTCGATCGGAGCCATAAGTTCCTGCTGCACTTTAGCGAGCTCCTGTTCTGCTGTCTGCTGGAACTGTTGCACCTTCACCTGATATTCCTGGAATTCTCTGAGCTTACGTTCTTTGATAGCTTCGAGCTCGTTTTCAGGCATATTCTGTATGTCGTCATATCTTCTTTTGAGCTCTTCCTGGAGCTTAGCGAATTCATCTTCATATCTTTTGGAAGTCTCCACAAACTTGTTTTGAGCTTCTGTGTATTCGGGAAGTTTTTGAATCACTTCATCGGTATTTACGATACCCATTTTGAGATTCTGAGCGAAAGCACACATCGGAAGAACCAAGGCTGCAATCAGTAAGATTTTCTTGATCATTGCTATGTATAGTTGTTAGGTTGTTATTTTAAAGTAATAAATTCTCAGATTCCACCGGAAGAATTTACCTCCCGGCTCTCTTAAAGTGCAAAATTAAGCAATTAATTGGAATATCCCAATTTTGCAAGCACTTCATTGCTGACATCTATTCTCGGAGAAGCGAAAACAATACTTTGTGAGGAAGCCCTGTCGAATATGACCTGATATCCTTTCTCTTCAGAGACAGCTTTCACGGCATTGTAAATCTCATCCTGGATAGGTTTCATAAGCGATTGTCTCTTCTTATACAACTCACCTTCGGGACCGAAATATTTATAACGGGCTTCGGTCACCTCCTTTTCTTTCAAGACAATTTCCTCCTCCTTTTTCTTTTTCTGCTCATCCGAGAGGAACACCATCTCGCTCTGATAGTTCTTATACATTGTCTCAGCCTCCTTTGAAAGCTCATTCACCTCCTTTTCCCAGCTCAGAGACACCTGATTAAGCTGTTCGTTAGCCATTTCATAACTTGGAATATTCTTGAGAATATAGTCCATATCTATCAGCGCAAACTTTTGGGCTGAGGCGGCAGAAATTGCGAATACTGCCATCAATAAAGAGAATAATATCTTTTTCATAGCTAAATCTTTTTTCTAATAGACTTTAAAAGAGTAGCAAAGTTTAGAGCATTTTTAACAAAAAAATGTTAAAACCAACTTTTTAGTAACATTTCCCGTCCGGCGAAAAACCTAAATCCTGATGAATGGGGGTTAGAATTCCTGTCCGAGCACGAAATGGATCTGGGATCCGCCTCGCGTACCCCACACTTTGTCGAAGCCATATCCCCAGTCGATACCGAGCATACCGAGCATTGAAAGATACAACCTCACACCCACTCCGGCGCTTCTCTTAAGGTTGAACGGAGAGAAATCTTTCACTGATGTCCAGCAGTTACCTGCCTCCGCAAATGCAATAGCATAGATTGTGGTGCTTGGTTGCAACATAAACGGGAAATGGAGTTCCATTCCAAAACGACCATAAGCATATCCCTCGTATCCCCAAGGAGTGAACTGTCCGTTTTCGTAACCACGCATCGCGATAGTTTCCGTAGCGTAAGTGTAGCTACCAGACATTCCGTCTCCTCCGAAATAGAAAGTCTCGAAAGGTGTCTTGAAATATTTGTTCCAGGATCCGAGCAAACCAAAATCGGCACGCGTCATAAGCACGAGGGTCCAGCTTCCTTCCGGGTCAGTGAGCGGGGTGTAGGTGCGGCTCTTGAATTTCACTTTCCAATATTCAATCCATTTATACATCTCCTTAGCAGCGGCCTCACGTTGCTCGGAATTGGTGTTTGTCCTGGCTGACAGTTCGGCCAGAGTCTTCCAATCTTTCTTTCCGCTGAAAAGAGAAGCGGGAGGAGTCAGGGTCACATCCACACTGAAAGAAGAACCGCGTCTGGGATAAATGGGCTGGTCGATACTTGTGCGGGAGAGAGAAAGGCCAAGCATCAGAGAATTGGAGACACCATTGTTCATATAATATAGATACTCCCAGTTCTTCAGATAATACCATCTATAAGAAAGTGAAGCCTGGAACTGGAAATAATCGTCGGGCCAAGAAAGACGCGTACCGAACCCGAGCATTACACCTGCCATCTGAAGCACCTTGTTCGGGTCATAGGCATTCTGATAATAGTAGCCGGTGTTATTATAATTATAAGAGCCCCCGTAGTAAAGGGAATTATAATAACCCGAGTTATACCAGGAATTGGTGTAATAGCTTGAATTGATACCGGTGGAACGGCTATAGTCTACACTGAAAGAGAGTGCGTTCGGACGCTTTCCGCCAAACCATGGGTCGAAGAAAGAGATCGAATAGCTCTGATAATATTTTGCGTTTGTCTGAGCTGAGATTGAGAATGTCTGACCGTCGCCTCGTGGTATAATACCACGATATGAACCGGGGTTAAAAAGATTCTTGATTGAGAAATTGGAAAAACTGAGCGACACCTGTCCGGTGACACCTGTCTGTCCCCATCCGAAAGAAAGCTGCACTTTATCGTTAGCTTTCGATTCAAGATTAAAGAGTATGTCGACTGTGCCATCATTCTCATTAGGTTCGGGACGGATATCCATATTTTCCGGATTGAAATGCCCTGTTGTGGCTATTTCACGAGCAGATCGCATAAGATCGCTTTTCGAGAATAGATCTCCCGGACGCACTCTTAGCTCCCGCCTCACTACCTTTTCGAAAAGCTGGTCGTTACCATTAATAATCACTTTGTTGATAGTGGCCTGTGGACCCTCCATCACCCTCAACTGCAAGGCGATACTGTCTCCCTTTATATTCTCCTCAATGGGAACGAGTTCGAAGAAGAGATAACCGTTGTCGAGATAATAATTGCTGACGGCGTCATCATCGGTACGAAGGCGTTTCTCAAGCAAAGGCTGGTTATAGACATCTCCGGGATACATGCCGAGGATATTGTTGAGCATATCGGTGGAATAGACCGTATTTCCCACCCAGTTGATATCACTGATGTAATATTTGTTGCCCTCTTCCACCTCCAGGAAGACGTCGATCGTATTGTCGTCGTATTTGGCAATGCTATCGCTGACTATCCTTGCATCGCGATATCCCAAAGAATTATATTTCTCAATTATTCGGTTTTTATCATCTTTATAATCTGAATCAACGAATTTTTTCTGACTGAAAATCTTAATGAGGTCCCCCTTCTCATTAGTTTTCTTCATTGCATTTTTAATCTTCCGGTCGGAAAGCACTTCATTGCCGTCGACATAGATCTTATGCACCTTTACCTTCCCGTTTCTATTTACATTGACATCGAGGAAGACCTGATTGTCTTTGGAAAGATCGTTGATCTGATTAATCTTTACCTCTGCGTTTTTGAAACCTTTAGAGGCATAATAGTCCTTAATAATCTTAGTCGCTCTGGCCACGATATTAGGCGTGATCTGTTGGCCGGAGATCATACCGAGCCTTTCGTTGATATCCTTTTTTTCTCCACCTTTTACTCCGTCAAACCGTAGTTCCGACAGGCGTGGCTGTTGCTTAAGATTGATTATGAGCCAAATCTTGTCGCCGGCAATTTTTTCAGCCGATATTTTTACACTTGAATAAAGGCCTTGTCGCCAGAGACGTTTAGTGGCCGAAGTCAGAATGGCACCGGGAACTTCCACCCTCTCTCCAATAGACAAACCGGAATTAGCAATGATTATATAATCGTCGACATGGTTGACCCCTTCTACCTTTATCCCGGCAATTTCATAAGACTTAGGGATGGGAGAATAGATGATATCCGGATTATATATAGTGTCGACCACAGGACTGTTTTCCTGGGGGAAAGCCTGGAGGGCTGTAAGAAAGGCTATTATAAAAACCGATATATTAAATATGGGTTTCATCAATGCAAAGTTAGATATTTTCTTAGATATTGTTTTGAACCTGGTCGCTTGTCATTCCGAATCTGCGTTCCCTATGCTGGAAATCGAGGATTGCATCCAGATAGTCTTCATCCGAAAAGTCGGGCCAGAGTGCCGGAGTGAAATAGAGCTCGCTATAAGCAATCTGCCACAGGAGATAGTTCGATATACGGTATTCTCCACCGGTACGTATAAGAAGATCCGGATCAGGGATGCCGGCAGTGGTCAGATTATCAGAGATTGTTTCTTCCGAGATATCTTCGGGATTTAATTTTCCGAGAGCTGCCTGAGAGGCGATTTTTCTGACAGCTTCTGTAATTTCCCATCTTGAAGAATAGCTAAGACACATATTAAGCTGAAGGCCGGTGCAATGAGCAGTGGCATTACGGGCATAAAAAAGTCGTTGACGCGCGTCTTCGGGTATTCTCTCGATATCTCCGATAAGATTGATTTTCACATTGTTGGCCAGCAATTCCGGCAGCTCACGTTCGATTGCCCAGCCTATAAGATACATGAGCGTGTCTACCTCTTCTTTTGGTCTATGCCAGTTCTCGGTCGAAAAAGCATAGAGAGTGAGGTATTTAATGCCAAGATCGGAAGATAGCTTAGTGACCCTATGCACTGTAGAGACCCCTTCGGCATGACCGTCGCTACGCACAAAGCCATGGCTTTTCGCCCATCTGCCATTACCATCCATAATCATAGCCACATGCACCGGGATGCGGGTCTTGTCTAATTCTGATATTTTTTTCTCAAGTCGGGTCATCTCTTAGTCTTTATAATTACAGGTGGCACACCGTTTACTGAATTCAAAACTTATAGTAAACGTAAGGGTTGAATACCAGTCGGTGTTTTTCATAAAAGAACTCTTAATTCCGATCGGGTCATCAAGATCGGGGCCGTCAAGCCTGTCGGTAAACGTTTTTTTCATCAGGAACTCGAGCCCCAGGTTAACCCGTTTGGAGGGCTTATATCTGAATCCCACGCCGAATGGGATTGTGAAAGCAGCTCCTGAATGTCCTTGCACAGTCCATGCTGTCACTCCGACACCTCCGGCTATATATGGGGTCCATCTTTTCAAATGAAGATAAGTTTCCCCTATGCCATAGCTGAAGAAATTAAATTCGGCCAATTCCGACAGTTCATAGAATACTGTTGAAAAACTGTAGGTTTGGTCGGATGGGAAGACATTTGTCATATCTGCAGAATTTCCGGAAAGACCTCCCACAAAGAAATTTGTCTTGAAATTCCAGCGAGGATTTGCGATATAACGGAATAGCAACTCTACATCCCACGAAGGCCTTTGGAAAAGAGTTGAAGTATTGGCATCTCCAAGGTAACCGGTCATACCGACTCCACCCCCCATATCGAATCTATAATCTTCCTGGGCCCTGAGTTGCACGGCCTCAGAGAGAAGATAGAGAGTGGCAAGAGATATTACGGCTATTCTTTTCAAATCTTTACAGTTTAATCGTCAATTGGCTTTTGAGAGATTAATCATAATTCGGGCACGAATTCAAGTCGTTGCAACACTCCGCGATAGATGGTGGTGCTGAGTGAGTTACCCTCATCGACTAAATATCCTCCAAATATATAAAGATAGGGGCACACCCATGTTATATCAAAACCCTCGATTTCGTAAACTGCGCGAGACTTGGTTTCCTCGGGTTTTGTCCATGCCTCTGAAAGGTCGGCAGTCAGATCATATCCGGCCACAATTACATCCGAGCCCATAAGATCGGGATATGATTCCGGCAATTGCATACCTTCAGGAGCCTCCGTCCAATTAACTCCATTGTCGTAAGACATATAGACCTTCTTGTTGACCTCGCCCTCTAAATCGGTTCCTCCGAAAAGGAGCCACACATCAAATCTTCGCTGGTTGAACAGCATAGAGGTGTCGCGAAACACTACATAGCGGGCCAACATCGGTTTTTCGAGTTTCGGGAGAGCCTTGGAATTGATAATAGCCCAGTTTTGCCCGTCGAAAGCCCATACATCGGATTGCAGAACACCACCTTTGGCAAGTCCACATGCCAAGATTGCCATTGGGCGGTCGGCATATTTGGTTTCTATAAGACCTAAATCGGAAGTATGATAAACAGGGAAATTATCAGCCACAAGCTGTTCCTGATATCCTTCAGGCAGAGGATAGATGGTATGTGTGAAATTGGTAGCCGAACCTTTTATACCGAGAACGGCATTGCCGTAGGCCCCCAGAATAGACATCCATTCCACTCCTGTGTCTGTCCAATCCGACAAATCCGCAGATGTATATAGTTTCCCTGTCATATCGAGGATATAAAACGCTTCCGGGGTAGCAGTAAAAGTTTCCGGATCAGGGAAGAATCCGGGATTAAACATTTTCTTATCCCATTTTCCCTCGTTTAGGTCAGAGCAGACCGACATTGTAAACTCTTCATTGTCTTCCATTACCAGGCAATACACTACATCGTTTCTTATAACGGTTCTCTGAGCCACAGGGTTTTCAAATCTTGAGGGAAGAACAGACGTAGCCAGTCTATCCCAACTCAACATGTCCGGTTCCTGTAAGTGCACGTTTACCTTAATAAGATAAGAGAATGTGTTAATGCCGTCTTCCGCCGTGACATCCAAAATCACCGGAGATGAGAAGTCAATAGTGTCAGAAGGGTTGGTAAGGTAATCTATAACCGTGGTTTCCCCTTCTGAATTAACAAAGGAGATTTCAGCCTTCGACATAGTGTTGGCAAATGTGATTGAAGGAATCAGGCGACGCACATCAGTGCCTTTCGGCAAAGAATCTGCATTAAAAATCACCCCGGTATTCAAATCTATTGAGAAGAACACAGAGTCAAGATGGGCCATTACACTGTCGTTAGCCTGCAGATGGAAATTTTTGACAGCTACCAGAGCGGGGGTCACAGCAATTTCATTCTCGTCGTCTGTAGTCTTGGAATTGCAAGAAGCGCCCACAGCTATCAAGACAGCTATGACAGGCAATAATATGAATTCTCTTTTAAGTTTTATCGACATAGCCATTGTGGCTTCTGTTTTTTAATACCTCTGTACTGATAATTTGTACAAAGCGAGATTGGTTAGTTTTTCAAAGAAATGATCCGGGGATATTATTCCAAAGATACATTCAATCTGCAAATTTAGTATTAATTATGGAAAAAAGTTGTGTAAGAATCGGGCAAATTGAAAAAGAGGGGATTTTTTATTTCTTTTTAACGTCTGAAAAGACGGATAAGATTACCCCGGCAATGCAATGAGTCAACAAGAATCACATCGTCAGGAATCGAGGGTGCTCTAAGCCCTGTCGAGAGAATATGTGAAGAAGTTTCAACCCTTATTTCGTCATAAAGTCCTTCTTTAATAAGACTTTCGAGCAGAGCAGCCCCACCTTCCACCACTACGGAAGTGATTCCTTCGCTCCTCATCTGCCGCAACATATCTTTAACAGGGAGAGAGTGGTGAGCAACAAATTTCTTTGGTGAGTTACCTCCCCATAACCGATTGTCAAGTCTTGGACAATCAATAAGTTGAGTATTACCTCCAACCATTATGGCATCAGCGGAGCCTCTCAATCTGTGGACCCACACTGAGGATAAGGGAGAAGAAAATTTTACCGGACAAGGCTTACCCTCCATGTCTAATGCAGCCATAAATCCGTCGGCACTCTGAGCCCATTTCAGAGTGATAAAGGGAATTGATGAGACCTGGGCTTTCATAAACCTACGGTTAAGAAGCTGACATTCCCTTTCCAATAAGCCGCATTCTACTGAAACACCGGCATCTTCAAGAATTCTAACTCCTCTTCCTGCCACCAAAGGATTTGGATCCAATGACCCGATAACAACCCGAGGGATTCCGGTTTCCACTATAAGGTTTGCACAAGGCGGAGTTTTCCCGTGGTGGGCACACGGTTCCAGAGTGACATAGATTGTAGAATCTTTCAGTAGCTTTCTATCGGATGGAGAGACAGATCTTATGGCATTGACCTCCGCATGCGGTTCTCCATAGTAAGCATGAAACCCCTCCCCTATTATACGATGGTCCGATACTATTACCGAGCCAACCATAGGGTTGGGAGAAACCCTTCCCTCGCCGTTTCTTGCAAGCTGAAGGGCTCTCCACATATATTTTTCATCATTCTTCAAAGCCACGGAGTCTTAAGAGGGCATGAGCATCCGGTTTATGGCCTCGGAAACGCACAAAGAGAGTCATAGGATCCTCCGTGTCACCGGTTTCCAGGATAGTAGCCTTGAACTTAGCGGCAGTTTCAGGATCAAAAATCCCGTTTTGTTCGAAAAGTTCAAAAGCGTCTGCTTCAAGCACCTGGCTCCAGAGATAAGTGTAGTAACCGGAGGCATAGCCGTCATCACCGAAGATATGTTTAAAATAAGGAGACCTATAACGGAAAGTGATCTCTTCCGGCATACCTATTTTTTCTGCCACCGCAGCCTCAAATGCAGGCACATCTACATTCTCACCATCTGTCTGCCCCCATTCCAGATCAAGTAAAGCCGCTCCTGCCAATTCTGTTGCAACAAAGCCCTGATTGAATTTAGAAGAATTGTTTAGCTTCTTGATAAGATCATCCGGTATTGTTTCTCCCGTCTTATAATGTTTGGCATACACTTTCAAGAGTTCCGGAGCGAAAGCCCAGTGTTCGTTAAACTGAGAACAAAGTTCCACATAATCACGGTCAACATTTGTTCCGGCAATTGAACGGTAAGGAGCCTGTGAGAGAATAGACTGAAGTGCATGTCCGAATTCATGGAAAGTTGTTTCCACCTCATCTATAGTGAGGAGTGCGGGAGTGTCGCCGGCAGGACGAGTGAAATTTCCGACGTTATAGACAATTGGGCGACGGTTTCCATCTTCATATAGCCCGGAACTTTGCATCTGTTCCATCCATGCTCCCTGACGTTTGGTGGCACGGGGGAAATAATCCGTCATGAACACTGCCACATGGTCTCCTGTCTTAGCATCCACCACTTCATAAACAGTCACCTCATCCATCCATTTTGGAGCATCCTTCATCTCCACCATCTTAATGCCATAAAGCTTCTCGGCAGCCGTGAAAAGTCCGTTAAGCACATTCTCGAGCGAGAAATAGGGCCTAACCTCATTTTCATCAAGGTCATATTTCTTTTTCTTTACTTTTTCGGCATAGTAATAATAATCCCAGGGGGCGATTTTGAAATTTCCACCCTCTTCGTCGACAATAGCCTGCATATCTGCCACTTCTTCATGACTACGTTTCACAGCGGGTTCAAACACCTGGAGCAGTAGGTCGGTCGCAGCCTGCGGGGTTCCGGCCATAACTCGGGAAGTCATCATCTGTGCGAAATTGTCAAATCCCATAATTTTGGCTTTCTGTGCACGCAACTTGATAATCTTTTGGATCACAGGATAATTGTTGTTATCACCGTATGAAGCCAAAGTTGTATACCCCTTGTAGATGGCTTCGCGAAGTCCGCGATTAGCAGCATATTGCAACACCGGCAGACGACTTGGAGCATGGAGGGTGAATACCCAAAGGCCATCGAGACCCTTTGCCTTAGCCTCCTCCGCCGCCATGGCTATGGACGACTCGGGGAGCCCTTCAAGATCCTTTTCATCATACACAGTCACAAAAAAATTGTTTGTCGCGTTGAGAAGGTTCTTGTTATATTGTATGAAGAGTTTTGAGAGCTCATCGTTAACTTTAATCAGCTCTTTCTTTTTATCCTCCGGCAAAGCGGCACCTTGCTCGGCAAATTCGCGATAGTATTTTTCCACAACACGGATCTGCACGGGATTCAGTCCCATTTCGTTGCGGCGGTCGTAGACAGCCTTGATTTTATTAAACAGTTGTTCATCAAGGTTAAACTGGTTTGAAGCCTCATTCAGCAAAGGAATGGCCTCTTCCGCCATCTGTGCGAATTCATCTGTAGAGAGAGCACCGTCGTAGTGGTAGAATACCTGGCTTACGCGGTCGAGTATAGGGGATACATTCTCCAGAGGTATGATTGTATTATCGAAATCCGGCACAGCCCTGTTTACAACGATAGCATGTATGTTCTGTTTCTGCTCCTCGAGACCCGCTTTTATAGCCGGGATGAAATCGCTCACCTTAATCTGATCGAAAGGTGGAATCTGATACTTGTTGGAGTAGGGAGTGATAAATGGGTTTTGGTGGTCGTCAGCCATAATTGTTGGTGTTAAGGCGATGCAACATAGAGCTGCAATAGCCAGCTTCTTTAGATTCATAGTTTCGTTTATAATTTTTGTTTTACATTTTTCGAGTTTCATTAAGTAGAGGGAACTATTCCAAAAACTGGAATTCACCTATAAGCGGATAATGGTCGGATGAATTTATTTTTCCGACCCTGACATCTAACGCTCTAAGAGGTCCCCGATAGAGCATCTGGTCGATATGGAAATAGAATGCATGGAGATTATATGTGACTGCAGGGCCGAAATTAGTCTCCGCGTATGCATCTTTCATATCATCTCCCTTTACCATGTTATAAGTCCATGATACCGGGACATCATTAAAGTCTCCGCACACCACAAGGGGGATATCCAAAGAAATATCGTCGAGATTCTCTCTAAGAATTTTTGCATCAATGGCCCTTTGGCGGAAAGCGTTTCGGAGCTTGTCACGAATGGAACCCTTGAATTCAGCCATACTTGACTTCGCGCTCTCCATAGAATTAATCTCTGTAACCACTTGCCGTTCCTCTTCCGACAGACCGTAGGAATAAAGATGGGCCATACCGACCACGAGTTCACGATCGTGAGGGAAATTCACCAGAAAGAAATCGAATCTGGCAAAATTAAACTCATTAAAACTAATTCGGTCGATTCTTTTCACAGGGTACTTGGAAAGCACTTTCAGGTCGGTTGATTCAAGCCCGGCCCGGTAAGGATAAGCGGAGAACAAGCTGTCGCGCAGGCCTTCGGAGAGATTGGGGAGCTCGGTGTCGGAGAATGTTCTGACTTCAGCGAGACAGACTATGTCGGCATCGGAAGCTATAAGATATTCCAAAGCACGGTTTCCGGGATAATCCGGCTGACGCAAGTCTCGCGTGTGGAGCACATTCCAGGAAATTATCTTAAAAGTCTG
Source organism: Muribaculaceae bacterium (assembly GCA_022509205.1). Classification (GTDB taxonomy): domain Bacteria; phylum Bacteroidota; class Bacteroidia; order Bacteroidales; family Muribaculaceae; genus Lepagella. The sequence goes on from JAFLTR010000044.1 coordinate 13,185, forward strand.
CCCCTCTCCTTCCGGGCTCCTCGGGGTTGCGATAGGAAAGGCTGTGCTCAGGGGAGTCAGACAAAGTATGATGGTGACAATACCCATCGCACAGAAAATAATTTTACGCGTTATAGCCCAGAAGGCTATGAGAACAATAGTAAAAATCGCAAAATAAGGGAGAGCAAGACATAACAGGGAGGGAAACGTCAGATAATCCGGATTTATTGAGCCCCCGAAAGCAGCAAGGATTGTCACCGCGTAAACTATCACAGACAGTATACGCATGGCAAGGAAAAAGAATGGGGAAAGTATCTTTGTGATTATCAAAACTTACTTCACTCTACAATTAGAATACTCTGTTGTTTGTACTCTACCTCCGCCTCTCTCCACTAATAGAAAGAAGAACCGCGTAAAAGGCCTTTTTTACGCCAGTAAAGGAGAATAAACAAGCCGAAGAGTGCACCTCCCAGATGGGCGAAATGGGCCACAGTGTCTCCTGCAATGGGCCGGAACCCGAGGAAAAACTCTATGGCAGCATAGCCGATCATCATATACTTTGCCTTAATGGGATAAGGGATAAAGAAAAGATAAAGCGGCTGATTGGGGAAGACAAAGGCATAACCCAACAGCAAACCATAGACCGCTCCGGAGGCCCCGATGGTGACCATACTGTTTTTAAAAGAATTGACAGCACCCACAAAACCACTGTCGCCGGCCATAAGGGCTTCATCCACAATTTCTTTCATGTGGGAATAACTGAGTCCGTTTATCGAGGCTATGCCGCTGATATATTCATGCATCCATGTACAGGTCCAGACCACTTCCTGAACGATAGCGGCCCCGATTCCACAAACGAAATAAAACATGAAATATCGCCTTGAACCCCACACCCTTTCCAAAACTGAGCCGAACATCCACAAGGAGAACATATTGAAAAGCAGATGCCATGGATTTGTGGAAGCATGCACAAAAAGATAAGTGATGAACTGCACGGGGTTGAAATGTGTGGCTCCCCATAGATGCAGCCCAAGCACCCTTATAATAGTCTGACCGAATTTCGGGAATATGGCCTCTACCGCCCAGACGATTATATTTATGATTATAAGATTTTTGGTGACCGGAGGTATAGCCCTCATAAACCCACCGAATCCGTTTCTGAACATTTTAAGTCGACTTGTTGATATCAATGCAAAGTTACATATTTTTTTATTATGACGCGTTTCCTGAAGATAAAAGAGGAGAGGTGTGAAAAGAGGAGAATAGAAAGTTGAAATGAACAAAAGTCAAACAAAGAATGTTTAAAAGTAAAAAAGAATCAACAGAATTAACATCAAATAAATCCGCGCCCATGAAGATCAAGCAAAGCCTCTTAGGGATAGCAGCCCTTATAGCGACAGCCACTCTAACAAGCTGCAGCACATTCTCGCTTGTGGATTCTCAAGTTTATAACAATGCGAATCTGGCAGATTTTCACACTTTCCGGATCATCACACCGGGAGAGGGTAAATTGCCGCCCGGTATGGAGCTTGTGACCTACTATAACATCGCAGCAGCCATCAGGGAACAGATGGTGGAACGCGGGTATGTAGAAGATCCGGCCTCCCCTATTATCATCAATATCGGTCTGACTGTAAAGAATGAAGTCTACACCGAACCGATTTCCTCGCTGATGCCGCCTCCCGGACCAATCGGACCTCCTCCGATGAACTGGTTCCCCTACGGTGGCCCCGGCCCGGGTCCGGGCCCCGGTTTTGCTCCCTTCTTCATGATGCCTCGTTCATATTATTGGAACCCCAATGCTCAGGTAGTGACAGGAATTTACAAGGAAGGTGTATTGACGATGGATATTGTGAATATGGCCACCAAAGAAGCACTCTTCTCCTCATCGGTAGCTACTATTTTGCAAAACGGAGATTCACAGTTCCGTAATCTCTCCGGAATTGCTGAAGCAGTACAGACACTTTTTGAAAAATATCCTGTACCTTTGCTACCACAATACAGGAATCAGAAAAAATAGATGGAAGAAACTTTAAGGAAACTCAGGAAAAATCTTGAGCCGATATATGGAAAAGGTGAGTCGGAGGCAATCATCCGACTCATTTTTAGTTATGTGAAAGGCTGGCGCTTAACAGACATGCTCATTCATCAAAAGGAGGAGCTCTCCGATTTTGTAAAAAAGGAGATCGATCAGATCCTGGAACGTCTGCTTAAGTATGAGCCTATTCAATATATCACCGGAGAAACGAGATTCTACGGCATGGATATGAAAATTAAGCCCGGGGTATTGATTCCACGTCCGGAAACAGAGGAGCTTGCCGACCTTATAATAGAGGAAAACCGGGACAGGGAGGATCTTCATGTGCTGGACCTATGCACAGGCAGCGGTTGTCTGGCCATAGCGTTGGCGAGAAATCTCCCCTTTTCAAAGGTGACGGCTGTAGATTTCTCGGAAGAGGCCGTGGAGGTAGCAAAGGAAAATTCGGAAAAACTGAAAACCCGGGTCAAGGTTGTCAAGGCCGATATTTTTGAATCTCAGAATTTTTCTGATTCTTCGGATAAATTTGATATAATTGTCTCCAATCCCCCCTATGTGATGGATAAAGAGGCGTTGCACATGGAACGAAATGTGCTGGATTATGAACCCCATGAAGCCATCTTTGTCAGGGATGATGAACCGTTAAGATTCTATATCAGGATTGCCGATATAGCTAAAGAGAAGCTTAAGATTGATGGTAAACTCTATTTAGAGATTAATCCTTTGTTATCGGAAGAGATGATGAATTTGTTGAAAAGCAAGGGTTTTGAGGATATAAGGATACTCAGAGACAGTTTTGGGAAGAACAGGTTTGCAGCGTGCCTCCTGATATGAATAATTTCGTATGATTAAACAGGTATGATTAAATAAGTCTATGAAACGTAAGGAGAAAACTAAAGAAGAGGCTTTGCTTAGACTTGAGAACCTGTGTAGCCGGTCGGAACAATGTGAGTTTGAATTGGAAAGAAAAATGATTGGCTGGGAGGTAAGAAGAGAAGACCGGAAAGCGATTTTAGAAGAATTAAGGGAAAACCGGTATGTTGACGATAAACGGTTTGCGAGAAGCTATGCCAATGATAAGGCTCGTTTTTCGGCTTGGGGACCTAATAAAATTCGGATGGAATTGATAAAACGCCACATAAAAAGCTCTGATATATCCGAAGCCCTGCATGGAGTGGAACAGGAGGTTTGGAAAACCGGTTTGCTCAGAAATGCACGATCTAAAGCCAAAAATTTGCAACTGGATCTGGAAGGGGAGGAAGGATATTTAGAGCGTCAGAAACTTTACAGGTATCTTATCGGTAGAGGTTTTCCCTCTTCGGCAGTATCAGCTGTGGTTAAAAAACTCTCTAATTCCTCAAAAGGATAAAAATCTGGTGCTGACAACTTCAATATAAATTGTAAAAACATCATCCCACAATTGGTGGAACTGATTATAAAAATGTAATTTTGTGGAGAAAATACTTTCCTTCCCTCTAAAAGGAAAGATCGACATTCCATGAATATTCAGGAGAGATTGCAACGGGAAAATGGAACTTAATTCAAAAATTTATGTGGCAGGCCACCGCGGAATGGTGGGTTCGGCAATAGTCAGGGAGCTTAAACGTCTGGGATATACAAATATCATCACCCGGACTCATTCTGAACTTGAACTGACCAATCAGGCAGCGGTCGACAAGTTTTTTGAGAAGGAAAAACCGGAATATGTATTTCTGGCTGCTGCCAAAGTGGGAGGCATCCTTGCCAATTCGCAGGCTCCCGCCGACTTTATGTATCAGAATATGATGCTTGAGATGAATGTGATTCATGCCGCTTGGAAAAACGAAGTCAAGAAACTTGAATTTCTGGGAAGCTCATGCATCTATCCCCGTCTCGCGCCGCAGCCGATGCCGGAATCCTGTCTGCTCACATCTGCTCTCGAGCAGACCAATGAAGCTTATGCCCTTGCAAAAATCTCCGGACTAAAATATTGCGAATACCTT
>JAFLTR010000044.1:17193-19862 GCA_022509205.1 Muribaculaceae bacterium
ACAGGCAATATGGCACTGATTTTATTTCCGTAATGCCCACTAACCTTTACGGCCCCAATGACAATTACCATCCCGAACACTCCCACGTGCTCCCGGCGCTTATAAGGCGCTTTCATGAAGCAAAAGTATCAGGGGCAGAATATGTTACTTGCTGGGGTGACGGTTCTCCTTTCCGTGAATTCCTCTATGTCGACGATCTGGCAAGCCTTTGCGTGTACCTGATGAACAATTACTCGGGGAATGAGACCGTAAATGCCGGCACAGGCAAAGAGATATCCATCAAGGATCTCACGGAACTTGTGGCAGATGTCATAGGATACAAAGGGCGAATTGAATGGGACACCACCAAACCAAACGGCACACCGCGTAAACTTCTTGATGTCTCGAAAGCAACTGCTTTGGGCTGGAGCTACAAGACCGAACTGAAAGATGGAATTGTGGAAGCATATAAGGATTTTCGGACAAGGTGTTGTTGATTTAATCTATCCCGGAGAATGTCATCTTTGCGGGTCCGGACTGGCTCCGCAGGAAAAATTCGTTTGTACCCCCTGCATTGAGTCCCTCCCACGCACCGGTTTCCACAGAAACTTCCGTAACCCTATGGAAGCTCGTTTTGCAGGGAAGTTCCCATTCGTCACTGCCACGGGACATTTCTTCTATTCCCGGGATTCTTCGCTCGCCCGGCTTATCCAGGATATGAAATATCGCAACTTCCCCTCCCTGGGCGACAAACTTGGGGAAATAGCGGGCGAGGAACTCTTCATGGCTGGCTTTCTTAATGATATAGAGATGATTGTGCCCCTCCCGATGCATTTCTTTAAAAAAGCGAAACGGGGCTACAATCAGACGGATCATATAGCGAGAGGAATAAGCAAGGCTTCCGGCATCCCGGTTACCGATGCCTTAGTCATGACCCGTCAAAGAAAAACCCAGACAGCCCTATCGGCCGAACAGCGCTTTGAAAATGCTAAAAATCTTTTTCTCCCCAAAAAAGGGATAAATCTCAACGATAAAGGAGTCTTGCTGGTGGATGATATATGTACCACAGGCACTACCATGGCATCGGCTGCCAAAGCACTCACGGACTCTTTCCCCACAATACGCCTATATCTTTTCACACTGGGAGTCACCTTTTAATCTCCCGGTTATCTCCTTTACGGCTCCGGAATTTTTTCTCCGGGTCAGGATTCAAGCACGTTCAGGAAGGATCCACATCATAATGAATTACGGAGGATCTCATCTCCGGGGTAGAGGCCAGGGAAGCATAAACCTGACGCAGGATATCTTTCACCTTCTTCATAGAAACCCCCACTTCCATTTTCAGCATTATTGACTGGATATAATAGGATGCGATGCGTGATATATATGGTTTTTCAGGGCCCAGCACCCTGTCGCCGAATATTTTCCTTAGAGCAAGTGTGAAATCTACGGCTGCTTTGTCGGCCATCTGCGGATTCTTGTTGCGAAGGTAGATGTTGATGATTTTTGTGAAAGGCGGGTAGGCATATTTCCTCCTCTCATTAATTTCATTTGCATAATAACCCTCATAGTCATGGTTCTTCACGTGAGTGAGCACCTCATGCTTCGGATTTACCGTCTGAATCAAAACTTTCCCCTTTTCTCGTCGCCGTCCCGCTCGCCCGGCCACTTGTTCCAGCATATTGAAAGCTCTTTCGTTGCTCCTGAAATCCGGGAAATTCAGAAGTGTATCAGCATTCAAGACTCCTACCGTGGCTACATCTCCGAAATCAAGGCCTTTGGAAACCATCTGTGTCCCGACGAGTATCTCAGTGTCATGACCGGCGAAATCTTCAATGATGTTCTGATAGGCATCTTTATTACGCGTAGTGTCAAGATCCATTCTTGCAATACTATTATCCGGGAAAGCCTCTTTCACCTCCTCGGCAATCCTTTCGGTCCCATACCCGAATATCTTCAGTCCGTTAAGTCCGCAAGCCGGACAAAGCTGAGGCAAAAGAGTGGAGTATCCGCAATAATGACATCTAAGCATTGCCAGGTTCTTGTGGTAGACCATTGAGACATCACAGTTGGCACATTTGGGAGTCCATCCGCATTGCTCGCATATCACCACCGGGGCAAATCCCCTGCGGTTCTGGAATAATATCACCTGTCGTTTCTCCTTCATCGTCTCAAGAATCCGGTTGCGCAGAGGTGACGAAAGGATTCCGTCCACCTCCTTCTTTTTTCGCATTTCCTTCATGTCGAGAATCTCGACATCGGGAAGCACGGACCCCTCGTAGCGTTCGGAGAGCTTCACGAGTCCATATTTACCTTCAAGAGCCTTAAAGTAAGTTTCCACAGCAGGCGTTGCCGAACCCAGAAGAGCTTTGGCTCCATGCATCTTTGCGAGCATCAGTGCCGTGTCACGCGCATTATATCGCGGCGCAGGGTCGTATTGCTTAAATGAAGATTCATGCTCTTCATCTACCACCACTAGCCCGAGATGGAAAAACGGAAGGAATATCGACGACCGGGCTCCCAGGATCACCAGTGGTTCATTGGTGGTCAGAAGTCTTCTCCAGATATCAACTCGTTCTGAATCGGAAAATTTGGAATGATAGACAAGGAGACGATTTCCGAAGATCTTGCGCAGACGGTCGGAAAGCTGGGTAGTGAGAGATATTTCCGGCACAAGGAATAGCACCTGG
>JAFLTR010000045.1 GCA_022509205.1 Muribaculaceae bacterium
TTGCTTCAATGGACGACCTTATCGGAATGTCGGATATCAAAGAGGAGATAAGGAAACTTGCTAATGTTGCAATGGTCAACCGGATGCGAATGGAACGCGGTCTAGGAGCTGCTGCCCTCCAGCCGGTGAACATTATACTCACCGGTAATCCCGGCACCGGAAAGACTACTATTGCCAAAAGACTCGGAGAAGTGTTACATGCTGCCGGGGTATTACCCACTGACAAAGTTATAGAACGTGAAGCAAAAACTATTCTTTCAAGCTATGTAAATGCTTCAGGCCAAAATATGGATAAAGCCGTAGACGAGGCAATGGGAGGAGTGCTTTTCATTGATGAGGCATATAATCTTCTCCCCCAACAGGGCAGTATGAACAACACAGGGAATGAAGCCTTGGATGCATTGATGACCCGAATGGAGAATGACAAGGGTAAGTTTGTAGTTGTAATTGCCGGATATAAAGACAGAATGGAAGAACTCGTAAGACGTGGTAATCCCGGCCTTATGAGCCGTTTCAACAAGAATTTTCATATTGAGGATTATGATGCCGATGCTTTGTTTGAAATCTTCATGATGAATGCCAAAAAGAGGAAATTCAATCTAACGCTCGATGCAGAAAAGGCCCTCAAAAAACATATTGAAGAAATGGTTGCTAATAAACGCCAACATTTCGGAAATGCACGTGAGGTAGTCAATCTACTTAATGCAATAGTGGAATTGCAAGGCAACCGTATCGCTTTCGATCCATCTATTATTGATTCTGATCCGGATGCACTGACCACTATAGAGGAAGTAGATATACCTAAGTTTGATTAAAAATCCCTTAATAGAAAGCTATGAAAGAGATAGAATGTCCGTCATGTGGTGAAATGATCCCTGAGGATAGCAAATTCTGCGACCAGTGTGGCGTTGAATTGCTTGAATGCGTAAATTGCGGTGCACTGGGCTCGGATGATTTCTGCTCCGAATGCGGGAATCCTATGGTTTCAAGAACCAAAACCGCTATAAAAACAGATGAAACTGTCAAACCCAATAAGGAAGAGGAGGATCTTATAAATTATGGGAATAACACAGTCGGGGGTAGGATGGCAAGAAAAGGTTTGATTTTGAAGGCCAGGAAAGGTGACTTTATACTTAAACCAGAAGATGAGGCAGTGATCGGTAGAAACAACAGTCCTTATGAACATCTTCTCTCAGATTGTAACCTGATTTCCCGTCAACACGGAAAGTTCTTGAAACAAGGTAGAGATTGGTATATAATTGATTTTGGAAGCACAAACGGCACTCTTGTCAATGATGTGGAATTGAAACCAAATATACCGATGAAATTCCAGGCAGGAGATGTGGTAGATATCGGCACATATCTATTTGATGTTATTGAAAGATGATAGATACTTCCATAGGGAAAATATTATATTACGCCGCAAGCGATGTGGGTTATGTCAGGAAAAATAATGAAGACATGGCTTATGTGGCCGGAAAGCTTATCAGGGACGGGAAGATAAAAGGAGAAGTTGATCTTTCTGAAGAAAACCCGGTAGTAGCTTTTGCAGTTGCAGACGGGATGGGCGGTTATGAAGGAGGAGAAGTTGCTTCTGAAATCCTTTGCCGTTCTTTCGGTAGCTTTATAAAAAAAGGATTACCGAACAAAGACAGTGAAACCATAGAAGCTATAAAACTTTGGGCTGTCAATGCTAATAATCTGGTGTTAGAAACCGGAAAGTTACGTCCTGAGTTGAGAGAGATGGGTACTACCTTTGTGGGTATTATAATTGATAAAACAAGTCTTTTTATCATTAATATTGGCGATAGCCGTTGCTATAGATTGAGAAATGGAGTGTTAAAACAACTTTCTACTGATCATTCGGAACGTGAAAGAACAGGTAACCCCGAAACTCCGAGCAATCTTATCTACAACTTCTTAGGTAATTTTCCTGATGACTTCTTTTCAGATATATCTATATATGAACCGTTGGCAGGTGACAGTTATCTGCTATGTTCCGATGGATTAAGTGACCTTGTTACCGATGATTTAATAGAAGAAAAATTTTTTGAGCCCGACAGTTTGATCGATTTGGCAAAAAAAGCGGGAGGAAGAGATAATATAACAATTATAAAAATTAAAATAGATGAGCCCATTGAAACATGACCCAATTGAAAACACATCTGAATATAAGGCTGTGATTAAATACGTTGAAAAAGAGTTGGACGAATTATTAAAAGATAAGCCCAGAGGAATGGGATTCTGTCATATCTACTGGTATGAAAAAAGGAGAATCCTTAAGGAGAAATATGGCATTGACTGGAAGTCTCCGGCTCTGATGAACCCTGGTGTAATTTTTGATTGAATATCTTTTTCTGTACCTAATAATCGGATTATATTCTAAATAAAATGAAATTGTCTGATGAATTTTATGATATTTTGTCTCAGGAAGATGAAGACCCCGAAGCATATAATAAAGCTGCGGAATTAGTGCTGAAAGCTCCTGTGTCCATAGAAAGCACCGGCTTATTGGCCATTATGTATTATGACGGCATAGGGGTGGAACAGGATTTGGAAAAAGCCTTTGAATATGCTGAAATAGCAGCTGAAGGTAATGATGGTACTGCCCTATATATATTGGGACACATGTGCGAAAATGCCGAAACTCCGGATCAGGAACATGGTGGTCCGCGGCAGAAGTATGACCATTATGATGCCGAACATTTTATGGAAAGATGCAGCCAAACCGACAGTCGGTGGTCTAAGGCTGCCCATCTTTGGCTGGGCGACTACTTTATGGATATGGCTAAAGGGGGTGATCCTGAAGTTGCTGTGGAACATTACGAAACTATCGGTGAGGATATCCCTGAGGCCGCAGGTAAATTAAGTGATTATTATTATGATCAATGGTTTGTGGACATGGTAATCCCAGAAGAATATAGGACAAAGGATCTCGCTGAAAAAATATTCCATTGGACACAGGTGGCTGTTAATTTCAATCCTCATGATTATTCTTATCGAATGGGATGTATATATGCCGAAGGAATAGGATGCAACCCGGAGAAAGGATTTCGGCTCGCTCGAAAGTATTGGGAAGATGCCTACGGGTTCGGAGATTGGACTGCTGCAGAATCAATCGCAAACCTATACGAAGACCGACTGAATAATCTCCCTTCAGACACTCCCGAATTCCGAAAGGAGAATTTAATGAAACATATAAAATCATGGCGTGAACTTGCACAACGGGAACGCGAGAGACAATGGGCCCAGGAACCTGATCCTTCTATGGAAGAAGACTGAGAAAAACAATTAAAATTGGAAATACATACGCTTTCCATCAACCGTCGATAACTGTGGTATTATCAAGTTATCGATGGTTTTCTTATTTTTTCCTTCATTCTTTTCTCTCAAAGCTTATAATTCCGCCTGATAGCCTTAGTTCAACTCTTGTGAATTGCCATTAACATAAAACCTTAATTTTTATTAACAGTCTTTTCTTTAAGGATTTGGATTATAATTTTTAATTTTGTGGCTATAAAAAGGGATATTCTCCCTAAATCCAAATATGAAAAAATCTATTTCTCTATTCTCCATTTTGCTTTTAGCCGGATTTTTTCCCTCCGTCGCTGAGGAATTTTTTTTTCCCTCCGACTTCAATATGGAACAAGTGACTGAAGTTTCATCTATGTCTAAGCCCGATGTATGGACCTTCGATGACTGCGTCAGATGGGCTATTGCAAATAATATTGACATTAGATCTTCAATGCTGTCGGTATTGCAGGCAGACCAAAACATCGGAATGGCTAAAGATTCTTACCTTCCTTATATTGGTTTTTCCACAAATCAATCTTTCTCCAATTATCCTTTTCCGGTCGGTTCACAGCCACAAAACACTTACAATAGTTCTTATAACATCAACGCAAGCTGGACAATATGGGAAGGAAATGCAAGGAAATACCGTGTAGAATCCGGTAAGCTTTTAAAAATGCAGCAACAACTCTATGGCGATGACGTGGTTAAGAATATTGCTTTAGGGTTATTACAGGCATATCTTAATATTCTATACTCGGCAGAAGCCGTGGATATTGCAAAAAAATCCCTGGAAGTCAGTTCAGCTCAGGCTGCACGCACAAAAAGACTAATGGAAACGGGAAGAACATCTAAAGTGGATTATGCTCAAATCGAGAGTCAAAGAGCACAGGATGAATATAATCTCGTTCAGGCAGAATCTTCTTACGCCACTTCTAAAGTGACGCTTAAGAATCTGTTAAACCTTGGTCTTGATTACGATCTTCAGATACAAGAAGTGAACTTTTCGGATTCTTTGGTTAACTCTCCCCTACCACCAAAAACACAAGTATACGAAATAGCCATGCAGTGGCTCCCTCAATTCAAGAGCAATGAACTGAGCAAATCCATATATGACTATAATATCAAAATTGCCAATTCAACTTATTTCCCCTCAATTTCTCTTAACGGTGGTCTTGGCACAGGTTATAATTCAGGCAACGGATTCTCTTGGGGTTCTCAAATGAAAAATTTCTTTAATGAAAATATCGGTTTGTCCCTATCCGTACCTATTTACGATGGGAATGCCACCAGAAGAGCCGTTAACATTGCCAAACTTCAGGCTCTTGAATATGATCTTAATAAAACAAGACTGGAAAATGATTTGTCGCAGACGATTGAAAACCTTTTCATTGAATCCGATAATGCCAGAGCACGATATGTTTCGGGACTCAGCCAGCTTGAGGCTACTTCATTGAGCGCTGAGCTCGTCGACCGGCAATTCGAACTCGGTCTTGTTAACCCTCTTGAACTACTAACCGCCCATAATAATCTTTTAAACGCTCGACTTCAATTGCTACAAAGCAAATATATGGCTATTCTTGCCAGCAAGTCGATAGGTTATTATGCCACAACGCAAATTTCTATTCCTTGAAAAATACTGCCTATGTATAGATACAATTGTTTGCTATGTGCATCTATTTTCGGTTCTTTGCTGCTGGCTTCATGTAGTGAAAAAAGTAGGTTGGAGATAGATGAATATGATATCAAGCCTATTTCTATGTCAGAAGTCGTAACAGCTACGGGTACCATGGAATCGGTGACACAAGTAAATGTCGGCACACAGGTCACCGGCATCATCGAGCACCTCTACGTTGACTACAATGACCATGTCACTAAGGGGCAACTGCTGGCAGAACTTGAAAAAACTCTTCTTGAATCTGATTTGAAAAGTGCTGATGCCAACATGGCTTCCGCTCAGGCAAGTTATGAGTATGCAAAAGCTAACTTTGAACGCGATAAGAAACTTCATGACGAGCAATTAATCTCCGATTATGAATTCCAGACTTCTCAGAGAGATTATGAAGTGGCGAGACTAAGTTATGAAAAGACCAAAGCCGACAGAGTTAGAGCTGCCAAAAATCTGAATTACGCCGAGATCTACTCTCCCATCGATGGAATTGTCATTTCTCGGGAAGTTGAAGTGGGACAGACTGTTGTCTCAAGTATGAACGTTGCCGACCTATATGTGATAGCCGACCTCGAGAATATGCAAGTGGTGGGCAATGTTGACGAAGCAGATATCGGGCAGGTGAAAGTGGGGCAACATGTAACATTCACTGTCGATGCCTATCCTGATGATGTCTTCTCCGGAACCGTCACACAGGTGAGGCTTAATCCCACCACTACTTCTAATGTTGTAACATACGAAGTCATTGTAAATGCACCAAATCCCGATTTGAAACTTATTCCGGGAATGACAGCTAATCTAACAATTTATACTCTTGAGCTTGATGATGTGATAGCCGTGCCATTGAAAGCACTGAAATTTGAACCTCTCCCTCCCGAAGACGAGGAATCTAACCTTCCTAAACCCCAACCTCTTCCCTCTCCGGTGAAACATTCAGTTTGGGTATTAAAAGATGGTAAACTCATTGAAACAGAGGTGGAACTTGGTGTCTCCAACAATATTTACCAACAAATTACTTCCGGTCTGAAAGCCGGAGATGTGGTTGCTCTCCAGTATGAAGAGATTGCAAAACAATCCAAAGCTGACAGGGAGGACAATCCTTTCTTGCCAAAACCTCCGGGCGCTAACCGTAACAAGAAAGAAGACACTAAAAAATAAAAGATGCCTAAGGAAATTATAAAGATTGATAAACTCAAAAGATATTTCAAGGTCGGAGATGAAACGGTCAAGGCCTTGAGGGGGGTCTCATTCACAATTTATGAGGGTGAGTTTGTCACCATTATGGGCACTTCCGGTTCCGGGAAATCTACACTCCTTAATACTTTGGGTTGTCTTGACACTCCTACCTCAGGCGAATACTATCTTGACGGCATCAATGTCAGTGGTATGGGGAAAAATGAGAGAGCGAGAATCAGGAACCGAAAAATCGGATTTATTTTTCAAAATTATAATTTGTTACCCAAAACCACGGCCTTGGAAAACGTGGAACTCCCTTTGCTATATAATTCTTCCATTTCAGCCAGACAACGGTCAGAAATGGCAGAAAAATGCCTTCGGGAGGTAGGCCTTGGCGACAGATTATATCACCGTTCAAACCAAATGTCGGGTGGGCAGCAACAACGTGTGGCAATTGCGCGGGCTTTAGTCAATAATCCTGCAATAATTCTTGCAGATGAGGCTACCGGTAATCTTGACACACGAACTTCCTATTCTATATTAACCCTTTTTCAGAAACTATATAAAGAAGGGAAAACGTTAATCTTTGTGACCCACAATCCTGAGATTGCAATGTATTCTTCCCGAAATATCCTGTTGAAAGATGGAAGAATTGTCAGTGATGAATATAACTCCGACATCAAATCGGCCGAAGAGGTTTTTAACAATCTCCCGGTAGATAATGATTAAACCGTAGATCATCAGAATGAATATAAAGAATCTACTCAAGGTTGCTTTAAAGGCTCTTAACAATAATAAGATGCGATGTTTCCTGACTATGTTGGGAGTTATAATTGGTGTCGGAGCCGTGATTGCCATGCTTGCAATTGGTCAAGGATCGAAAAATTCCATCAGAGCCCAGATTTCAGAGATGGGTAGTAATATGATAATGATTTTTCCGGGTGCCGAGAGACGTGGCGGAGTGAGACAGAGCAGCGATGATATGCAGACTCTAAAACCCTCTGACTATGAGGCAATAGTCAATCAGGCCACTACCGTCGCTCACATTACCCCTTCTGTAAATAGTTCGGGACAGTGGATTTTTGGCAATAATAATTATCCTTCACAATTGCAGGGAGTCAATTCTGAATATCTTGAAATACGTCAAAGAAAGGTCTCTAAGGGTGAAATGTTCACGGAGGAGGATGTGAAGCGGGCAGCTAAAGTCGCTGTAATCGGCAAGACGCTTGTAGACAATCTTTTCCCGGATGGCACTGACCCTGTAGGTAAGGTAGTTAGATTTGGTTCCATTCCGATGACTATAATCGGAGTTTTGGATGAAAAAGGTTATAATACTATGGGACAAGATCAGGATAACGTTGCTCTGGCTCCTTACACCACAGTGATGAAACGTGTCCTGGCTACGGATTATCTTCAGGGAATGCAAGCATCGGCTATCGATGAGGAGCAAACCCAGCGCACAATCGCAGAAATCACTGATATCTTACGCACTCAACACAAACTCAAAGATACTGATGAAGATAATTTCACGATCAGATCTATGCAGGAACTCGCTGAAATGATCTCTTCTACATCTGCCATGATGACTATTTTACTTGCTGCTGTAGCGGGTATTTCTCTTCTTGTCGGGGGTATCGGCATCATGAATATTATGATTGTGAGTGTCACTGAAAGAACGCGGGAAATCGGACTTCGTATGAGTATAGGTGCCCGGGGTAGAGATATCATGATGCAATTCCTGATAGAGGCCGTCATTATATCAGTGACAGGTGGTATCTTGGGAATACTTCTCGGAGCTTTTACCACCTGGATGATTAAAGTCATCGCTCATTGGCCGGTAATAATTGAGGCTTCTTCTGTGGTATTGTCTTTTGTTGTCTGTACAGTGATCGGCATTATTTTCGGATTTTACCCGGCTGCAAAAGCATCTAATCTTGATCCGATTGAAGCAATTCGATACGAATGAAAAAGTCAGATGTATTTTCTATGATTGAAGCTTCCGTTAAACAGGAGGCTTCAAATTTAAATTTTAGAAAAATCCTCGTGGCTCTAAGCGGAGGTGCCGATAGTATTGCCACGGCTTATGCTCTGAAAAGAGTAGGATTGGAAATCAAGGCTCTACATTGCAATTTCCATTTGAGAGGACGGGAGAGTAATGATGACCAAACTTTTGTAAAGAGATTCTGTGAAAAGAATTCAATTCCTCTGTCTACAATTGATTTCGATGTCGATAGTTATAAAGAAGCTAATCCTGGAGTTTCTGTGGAAATGGCTTGCAGGAATCTGCGTCATGAATGGTTTTCAAAGATATTGATGGAATCAGGCTACGACCGGTTAGCCACAGGTCACAATGCTGACGATAATATCGAAACTTTCTTTCTTAATATGCTAAGAGGATCGGGTAGCCGGGGTCTTAAAGGGATGGAGCGAGACAATGGTAAAATTTGGCGACCGCTTCTCTCCTTCCATAGAAAAGAAATTCTAAGCTTTCTTGATGATAATAAACTCGATTATGTGGTCGATTCCACTAATTTGCAGTCTGATTATAGAAGGAATTTTCTTCGAAATGAGATTATCCCTCTGCTAAAAGAAAAATGGCTGGGATTCGATACTGCCATGGATAAAACTATCTCTAATCTTGAAACAGAAAATAATCTTATTGAGCATTACCTGAATAATATTCTGAAAGAAACCGGGAGTTCTTTAGAAGTATCTACAATATTAGAGAGTTGGGCTCCTTTATTACTTATAAAACGTTTTCTCGATCCCTATGGTCCCTTCGTGAAAACTCCCGAAGAAGTGTTATCTGCCATAAATGCAAATAAGCCTCACATCAGAAGATGGAGGCTTAAAAAAGGAATTCTAATTTTAAGAAACGGTAAATTATTTATTGAAATTGGTCATGGCAAAAGCAGGTCCTGAAAGGCAAAAAGCTTTGATAGCTTCCACTGCTCGGCCAATTTTCTCAGGCAATTCCTTTTTCTCTTCATCTGAAAATTGCCCTAATACATAATCAACCTGGGATCCTTTGGAAAACTCGTTTCCGACCCCAAACCTTAATCTTGCATAGTTGCGGTTTCCAAGTTGCTCAGAGATACTTTTCAGCCCGTTATGACCTCCTTCTGACCCTGATTCTCGTATTCTGATTGTACCAAAAGACAGCGCAATATCATCCACAAGAACTAAAAGCTGAGGTAAAGGAAGTTTCTCTTTGTTCATCCAGTACCTTACTGCAACTCCACTTAGATTCATGAAAGTGGAGGGTTTCAAAACCATCAGTTCACAATTCTTGACCCTAATTTTGGCCATATCTCCATAGCGACAGGAACTGAATGTCCCTTCCACACTTTCAACAAGTTTGTCGGCTATCATAAAGCCTATATTGTGGCGCGTACCTACATAATCCACACCTATATTCCCCAATCCAACTATTAAAAACTTTTTCATATCTTCCCCTTCTTTGGAGGATGCCTTAGGGTTATTTTTAAAAAATCTTTTGAATAAATTAATCATTTCCTGCAATCTCAATATCTGAGTCTTCCAAATCGTCATCGTCAAAATCATCTTCCCAGTCAAGAAAGAAATTATCCATAGAATTTTCCTCACGGAATCTGGCCAGTTCTCTTCCTTCTCTTTTTGTAGGTCGTCCAAGACCTTTACTCCTATCAACAAATCCTGAAATCCTCGACATTTCAAGAAGATCATATTGACTTTGAGGGGTCAGATTTTCAAGATATTCCGGAACAAGTTTTGCTCCCAAGCGACCGTTGGAAATTCCGAGCACTTTAAAAGTATAGGTTATGGGTGGTTTTTTAACATCCACTATTTCCCCTATCTTTATTGGGCGAGAGGGTTTTACGGAGGCTCCATTTATGGTCACTCTGCCTTTCTTGCAAGCTTCAGTGGCTATGGTGCGTGTTTTAAACACTCTCATACACCATAGCCATTTATCTATTCTTTCTTCATTTTTAGGCATTCTCTCGAATTTTATTTTTTAACCCCGTCAAAAAAATTAATGTACTGATGATAAGAACGAAGTACAAGCTTACCTCAGTTTCTCCAATCTCTAATACTTTTATTTGTCAGAGGTCCTTTCCAATACTAAAACCACTTTATCCTGACTGTCGAGAAATTCCACTTTCCCTCCTTGTAACGGTTTGGCTTTCATGGCCTCTTCAAGAGCAACAAGCAATTGGGTCTCATAATTCTCATCCGGACATAGCATCATTGTCTTGGTGATGGCCTGGAAAGAGATTGAATTTGCCGATTCCATATTGATCTCCAGTGATCCGTTTATTACGTTACATCCCGTATTACCATGAATCTTTCCTTCCTCTACATCTATGACCAGTTTCATTTTCGGCACATTTACAGCTTCACCTGAAATCTCTTTGACTGCCCATGTGCCGTTAAGAAATTGGAAATTCTGATGCATCAGGTTCATAATCGGTTCATGTCGATCGTTATAGAAAGTCATAAGATAATCGTCTCCGTTTAACCTACAACTATAATATCTTGTTGCGTCCAAAGCAAGATTTATCTCCATATCGGTCAGTCCCTCCTTATGGCAAAGACGCATTGTGGAGCTCAAATAGGAGAAAGATATGGTAGAATCACTTGGATTATATTTATACTCTGCGTTTATCACGTTGCAGCCATTATTACCATAAACTTTGCTTTCCGTCGGTACAAATTTGAGAAATGGAACTTTCTCTCCCACTACCTGCTTGCCATTTACCGATTCAATTGCCCAATCTCCTTTCACTACTCCTTTTGAAATTTCCTTTGAAGTATATACTGCTGATACAGGTTGGACAATCTCTTCCCTGTCAGTGGGCAGCACGGATTCTTTCTTCACTTCTACTGTGGCTTCTTTATTAGAATTTTTATTTTTTTGAATCAAACTGCATGAGCAGAGTAAAAGACCACTCATTCCTATCATAAAACTGATCTTACATGTTTTCATATTCTTTTTAATTTTCAGTTTTTTATTTTGACCAATAATAAGTTTTAAAGTTTATCCTATTTGGCACATTGGCAATCTTTGGAACCCCTATATAACCTACGTAGGAACCATATTTTAAATATTGAATCTCCCACCAGAACAACAATTGCCGGCAGTTTGCAAAATTACAAATAAAATTAATAATTCTCCTAATTTCAATAGATCTATAAAAACATTAATCAGATCAAGAGAAATAATCCGTGGAATTTTTTTAATCGTTCCAAAAACCGGCTAATAATAACGGGTCACGTTGTAATTAGCTCCAACGTGACCCTCCTATAAAACGCCAACTTCGGTTTACTTTGTCTTAAGGATATACATACCGAGAATATTCAGACCCCCGGTTGCAGTATTAGAAATTTTGATTAAACAAGGGTCGGAAGAAACTGCGGATCCGGTCAAATCAAGATCCACGATACCTTTTTTCTGGTTCAAAGCAGTCAATGACTGCCATGATTTACCACCGTCAGTACTCATCGAAATAGAACCTGCATAAGATCCGGAACGGAACATTTTTAGCTTTAAAACACTTATACTCGGACATGACACAATCATCTCTCCACTTTCTTTCGTCAGCTGTATAGATCCCACATAACCTAATAATTCATCATGCGTATAATTGGGAGTAAAACTTGCATCTGTTAATACAATTGTTCCATTATCGATTAAACTATTGGTTTGAGAAACATTGTCGGCGTTGAAATATAGATAATCCTTACCGTCGGCTGATGCAATCAAGGGATCCCCTTTTTCAACAGAATCTGAACCTGATGTGCCATCTCCTCCACCGATACCACTGAAACCGGGAGCTGCGTTACCATCACCGAATGGGAATTCTGAGCCCGTTGAGGAGTCGCCGCCATTGACAGTTGCCCGTTCAGCATCGCCCCATTTTGTGCTCTCCTCATAATAGCCAACCACAGTAGCCTTATAACCTACGATAGCATTCTTCAATTCAACTATGACACCATCATTCTTATCTTGTGTATTATTGTTGAATGTCCATTTGAAATCTCCATGGTTAATCCGGCCCGCACCGTATGCACCCTTTACAATATTCGGCACGTCTGTTGCCTTATCTGGAGTGTAAGTATACATCAATAAGGGATCAGTGTCCCAATTGCTGTATGTGTCTCTTCCTGCTTTGGCTTTTATTGTTGCAGGCACTTTTTCATCTCTGGCAGTAACCTCATAGCAGTCAAACTCCGTATGGTTTGTTTCACTCCAAGGACGATAGAAATACCATCCGCGGATTTCGTTGGCGTAAGCTTTGATAGACCCACCACTCTCGCTTGAGAATGTGCCTTTTCCGCTTGCACTAGAACTCTCGCCCATAATGTCCGACCCTTGCAAGGATGTCAGAATAGGATATTTACAATCACGGAAATAGTTTGCCTCAACAAATGCATCGGCTCCCGAAGTGGCACCAACACCATACTTACAATTTCCGTCGAAATAGTTGTTAAAGATATGCACACTCATTGTGCGAATACGTGGGTGACGGGAGTCGCTATGATCAAACCAGTTGTGATGATACGTGATCCAGTTTGGACCGCTCTCACTTGTCATGCCGCAGAGCGATGATTTCCCTGAATCAAAGAAGTGGTTATAGCTGACAGTTATATATTGGGAATCACCTTTCATATCTATTGTGCCGTCACCTTTGGCTTGGTCGGAATCGCCACCTGCCTGACCGTAGAAAAGATCAAGATTGTGAACCCAAATATGGGAATTTTTAGTATCAATCGAGACACAATCGTCCATACAATTCATAATAGCGAAGTTACGCAACTCAATACCTGATGCGTTACGCAACAGGAATCCGAATCCATGAATCGTGGCATCATCTCCGATACCTTCAATGGTGATATTCAGTTGTTGATAGTCATTCGCCCCCTTAATCTGTAAGCCCTCAGCCGAACTTCCGAATGAATCCATGGCATCGGCAGGGAGTCGTCCGATTATACGGAAACATAAAGGTGTAGCAACAAGGTCTTTCTTCTGGTAGGCTGCTATAATATCCTGAAATCCTTTAGCCTCTACCTCCTTTTTACCTTGCACAACTACTGTCTGTATAGTCTTTGCGGTCTCAGCAGTGACATAAAACACCTTTGCATCTTTCTTAAGTGTACCGTCGTTATTGTATGCCCCTATCCCATCATTAAAATTGAAGTGGGCGAAACCGTTACGGTCATGAGCTTTAACAGTGAGAGCACCTGTCTCAGAAGCCATTCCCTCCATAAGAGTACCATCAATAACCGGCACTACTTTCATCTGATATTGTCCCTCTTTCAATCCGGGCATATCGGCGCGACCGTAGCTACCATAATTTCTAACGAGCTGATAGTCAAGGCGTGACCAATCAGTATCTGCCAGGCCTTTTACATATACATAATAATTGGATGCTTCAGGCAGATTAGTCCACTTTACATAAGCTGTTTCAAACCATCCGCCGGCTTCCGTAATCTGTAAGCCATTGGTATTATTTTTTTGAAAAGAGATACCGGTAACGTTCCCTTCATAGAAAGTGGGTTCTCCCGACGTATGGTGAACCGTGATACGATCTCCATCAAAATCTATTCGGTCTATGGATTGTGTCTCAAATGATTCTACGCTACCGTCATTTTTAGTAAAATTCACTTTATTCTGTGCCTGGAGTGTCAGCACACTGACAAAGATCATCGCAGAAAAAATCAGATACTTTTTCATCTCGGTTAACGTTTTACAAATTTGACACAATTATTTCCGGCCCTTAAGATATACACTCCTCCAAGGAGAGTCTCTATATCTATGGCTACGTTCCCTTGTTCATCTGCTTTGGCAGACCTTTCTATCATTCCGCTAAGGCCATAAATCAATATTGGGGAATCGGGGCTCACCCCGCTAACATACATTACCCCTCCTTCAATTTTACCGTTAAAAGCAAACACTTTTAACTCATCAAGTCCTGCACTGTATTCCAGACCAAGAGACACAAGATTCATATCATAACTTTCTGAATCAGTCCCAAAGTGAAGGATAACATTATCACCATCGAAAGTAATTGAAGTAACAACCTTGTCGACTTTTTCACCATTTACAAGGAGCGTTTGTGTGGTTTCGGCAAACAATCCTCCTGCCATGGATAGAGAAAGCAGGAGGCTTGCATAAATTCTCTTTTTCATTTGAAAGATGATATTGATTTTAATAATCTATTCCAAACATTTAATAATAAGTTTGGGACGGACTTTTAAGGTTAAAATTTTTAAATAGCGGCAACTTGGAATTTGCCTCTTCTGCCATTAATGGCACAAAATTACAAAACAATTTATAAATACCCTCAAAAATTACATATTTATACTTTAAAATGTGTTAATATGAAATATTGATAAATTATTCTAAAAAGTTTTTCCTCTAATATCAACCGGCAATTGTTTATTTGATTGGTTGAAGACGTATTGCAAAACCTCCGCCCGGGGCTATCTTCTGTTTTAGTTTCGTCTTGCTTGTGATATCCATGTTAGTTATCGTATAAGCCTGTGGGTTAGTATCCCAATGGGCATCTGAAGAGTCTGCATATATTGTTGCTTTGTATTTCACTCCTTTCGGGAGGAATGAAAAATCCACCAGGGCTTCGCGAGCATTCTCATCTGTGATCCCACCTACATACCAGTCATCTGAATTTTTGTCAAGACGTGCCACTGTGATATATTTTGCCGGCTCAGCCTCAAGATATTCTGAGTCTCTCCACTCTATAGGCACATCCTTAATAAACTGGAAAGCGTCAGGAAACCTTTGATAGTTTTCAGGCAGGTCAGCCGCCATTTGCATCGGTGAAGGCATTGTAAGATATAGGGCCAGTTGTCGGGCAAGAGTGGTCATAGCTTTACCGGTCTTCCCCTCGCCATAATAACTTAGGTCGGTCTGGAAGAGCCCCGGAGTATAATCCATCGGGCCACCTTTCAGACGGGTGTAAGGAAGTATAACTGTATGAGACGGAGGATTTCCACCCATCGACTCGAATTCGCCACCTCTCGCAGATTCCTGTGCCAACCAGTTGGGATATGTACGGATTAGACCCGTGGGGCGTGGCGCCTCATGACTATCGACCATTATTTCGTATTCAGCTGCTTTCTCAATCACAAATTGAACATGATCCACCATACCCTGGGATGTATGATGTTCCGAACGGGGAATTATCGCACCCACATAACCGGTCTTCACCGCATCATAGTCATTATCTTTCATGAACTGGAAGGCTCTATCAAGCTGTCGCTCATAATCCTGAGCATTTGCTGCTGTCTCATGATGCATTATTAGTTTCACCCCTTTCTGCTTTGCATAATCTCTTAAATAAGGTAAATCGAAATCAGGATAAGGTTTGTCGAAAAGGAATTGACGGTTTTTTCTATAGCTTGCCCAGTCTTCCCATCCTTCATTCCATCCTTCCACAAGCACTCCGTCGAATCCATTTTCAGCGGCAAAATCGATATATTTCTTCACATTGTTAGTGTTAGCCGGATGACGTCCGTTGGGGGTTAATTGTGTATAGTCAGTGATACCCGGTTTTGCCCTGAAATCATCCGAATAGGCCCAGGTTTTCTGTTTTCCCGTGAACATTTCCCACCATACCCCTATAAATTTCTGAGGTTTGATCCATGATGTATCCTCTATTTTGGAAGGTTCGTTAAGGTTTAGAATCATCTGGGAAGCAAGAATATCACGTGCATCGTCGCTTACAATAATGGTTCGCCACGGAGTATTGAAAGGTAACTGTATATAACCTCTGACTCCTAATCTGTCAGGAGTCAGATGACTGCGGAGGCTATATTCTACAGAGTCCACGTCAAGTTGCATAGCCGGATAACCGATCAACGCAGCCTCATGAATACTAATATAAAGACCGTCATCAGATTTTGAAAGCAATGGGGTCTGTACCGTTGAAGCCAACTCCTTCACTCTTTGGCTCTCTGGATGTATACCGTCATATTTCTTGAGCGCATTCGGGATGTCGGATATCCTTGTCTCTGTGAAAAGATATTCATCTGTGTCATAATCTCCGGGAATAATCCACATATTGTTGTTGCCGGGAAAATTGAATTCTGTTACTTCATTTTCAATAGCAAGATAATTGGCTTTGTCCTGCCTTGGGAACTCATAACGGAAACCCATACCATCATCGAATACCCGGAAACATACATTCATCATCAAACCGGTTTCATCTTCCATTTCTACCGTCAATTGATTATAATGATTCACAATCTCAGAATATTCACCCCACACCGGTTCCCATGTCTCATTGAAAGTTGAGGTTTCTGTACTCAGGATTTTGAATTTGTCAATAAACTTGGCCTCTTGAGCCGCCAATCCGAGCTGACTATCCTCAATCACCAACTTCCCTTTATACGACATATTATAATAAGGCACCCCATCGGAATTTACATCCACATTAACCAAGATATCACCATTAGGAGATGAGATATTTACCGCCGTCATTGTAGCGAAGATTCCCGACATTACCAAAAATAAAAATCTTTTCATATCCTTCAATTGATTAAGCGCTTCAAATTTGGTCATAACTTTTTATACCACCAAGAATTATCCTCAAAAAGTGATTTTTTCCCTCCTTACAGATATAATTCAAATCCTCCGTGAAATGATCTTATCTTATCCACCTTGGGTACGATAGACTTTACAAATGAAAAATTCATTTATATGAATGTTGACCCGACTTTTCCAATTTTGAGATTTCTCCTTTTTTTATTATTTTTGGAACAAGAAAAACTCAATAGTTCCTCTAACCTTTAAATCTATGCGTTCGCTGGAATTGCCTCCTATCATCGGTGATAAGCCTGCGCCCAAATTGCCCGACGGACGTCAACTCACTATCATAGGTGGCAGTGGAGCGGGTAAAACCCGATTCATGGAAAAACTTATGGAGCAGACTGGTGACCGCACTTACCAACTTTCTGCGATAAGGGCTCCTTTCCCCGAGAGGGAAGAATCTAAATTGAAAGGAAGCATCGATCAACTGTATTCCAATGTAGCCTCTCGACGTCCTTATTTGCGAATGAATGCCGTGAGTGAATTGGAAAAGCTTATTTTTATGCTTTTTACCGATGAGTTTGAACAATTGCTTAAACTCAAAGACAAAGCACACAAGGGTAATCTTCATAAATTCCCTCCAACCAAACTTGACAAGCTGAAAAATATATGGGAAAAGATCTTCCCGGGCAATAGGATTGTCACAGCAGCCGGCACCCTGATGTTTTCAACAAATTCGGGAGATGACCTCATACCGGCAGAACGCCTTAGTCAGGGAGAAATGGCCGTTCTTTATTATGTGGCAGGAACACTCTATGCAATGCAAAATGCTGTGATTTTCATTGACGCCCCGTCCCTTTTCCTCCACCCCACTATCCTTAATGCCCTTTGGAATGCCATAGAGAATTTAAGACCCGACTGCACTTTCGTCTACAACTCAGTTGATGTTGAGTTCGTGAGTTCTCGTAGTAAAAATGTAATACTTTGGGTTAAAAGCTACGACGCACAGAAAAAACGCTGGGATTATGAAATAATTTCTCCGGGAGAAATGCGTGAAGATATTTTCATAGAACTGGTGGGCACGAGGAAACCGGTACTTTTCATAGAAGGAGACCTAACACACAGCATAGATGCTAAATTATATCCGCTCGTTTTCCCGGATTATACTGTAAAACCTCTTGGTTCTTGTGACAAAGTGATTGAGACTACCCGCTCATTCAATGGTCTTACAAACATGCATCATCTTGAAAGCCATGGGATTGTCGATAGAGATAGAAGGACCCCTCAGGAGGTGGCGTATCTCCGCAAAAAATCCATAATGGTGCCTGAAGTGGCTGAAGTCGAGAATTTTTTCCTGCTTGAAGAGGTGATTAGAAATATGGCAAAAATCCGGGGGAAAAACCCGGATCAAGTGGCATCGAAAGTAAAGAAATCGGCATTTTCCATTTTCAGCCGACTTCTTCAGGCTCAAGTGCTCGAACACGTGCGCCATAGAGTGAAGAGAGAGGTGGAAGCCAGAATAGACGCTAAATTTTCATGCATTACGGCTCTTGAAACACATCTCAGGCAACTTATCAATATTCTCAATCCAAGGAAACAATACAATGAACTTATGAGTAATTTCCATAGTATTGTGGAGCGAAAGGATTATCCTTCATTGCTTAGGGTGTTTAATCATAAACCATTATTGGCTGAAACCAATACCCCTTCTTTGCTGGG
The DNA here is from genome assembly GCA_022509205.1 of Muribaculaceae bacterium. Taxonomy (GTDB): domain Bacteria; phylum Bacteroidota; class Bacteroidia; order Bacteroidales; family Muribaculaceae; genus Lepagella. The sequence goes on from JAFLTR010000045.1 coordinate 18,384, forward strand.
ATATAAAAATAGGGATGATTACGTGAGAGGTGTCATATCTGTATTGAAGTCCGGAGGACCCGAAGCAGAAAAAATTCGAAGTGCAATAAGAAAAGCACTTGTCCCGATTGTTATAAATAAAGAAGGAGATCAATGTTTACCTTAATCTAAACGTGTGACTGTGGTAATATATTGACAATACGTATTAATAATCAACAATTTACAATATGAGAAAAAAGAAATTGGCATTTTTACGCAATGACCCGTGGCTTGAACCATACGCTCCCGCTATCGAAGGGAGACATCAGGACGTGGAAAGGAAACTCGAAGAATTGACAGCCTCAACCAACGGCTCTCTTTCTGATTTCGCCAATGCATATAAATATTACGGGCTCCATCACCTCCCTGGAGGAGGATGGATATTTCGGGAGTTCGCTCCTAATGCCACAGAAATATGGCTCACCGGAACTTTCTCCGACTGGAAACTTGAGGAAAAATATAAGTTGACCCGCATTAACTATGGTGACTGGCAACTGAAACTTGACGAGGATGAGCTTCATAACGGCGATCTCTTCAAGATGTTTGTGAAATGGAACGGTGGTGAAGGTGAACGAATCCCGGCTTATGCGGAAAGAGTGGTGCAAGATCCGGAAACTAAGATATTCTCCGCTCAGGTTTATGCACCGGAGAAACCATATAAATTCAAGGTAAAAAATTTCGCCCCGGATGTAAAACCACTCCTTATTTATGAATGTCATATTGGTATGGCTCAGGAGTCTGAAGGAGTAGGTTCTTATAATGAATTCCGTGAGAAAATCCTCCCAAGAATTGCTGCTGACGGATATAATGCCATCCAGATTATGGCAATTCAGGAGCATCCCTATTATGGTTCATTCGGTTACCATGTCAGCAGTTTCTATGCCCCGAGTTCCCGGTTCGGCACGCCTGACGATCTTAAACGATTAATCGATGAGGCCCATAAACTGGGAATTTCCGTAATTATGGATATTGTTCACTCCCATGCAGTTAAAAATGAGATAGAAGGGCTCGGAAGACTCGATGGAAGTTATGATCTTTATTTCTATGGCGACCACCGTCGTGAGCCGATTGTGGTGACTGACGTGCCCAAGGAGTTTGTTGAAGAATTAAAGAAGGAGGAGGCCGCCGTATGAAGTTAGAGTTCCTGTCATTTGATTTTGACAAGTTCGCACAGGAGATGCAGAACTTGAAGA
>JAFLTR010000046.1 GCA_022509205.1 Muribaculaceae bacterium
AAGCGGGAGAGTAGGTAATCGCCCCCTTAGAGAGAGCCACCCAGGAAGGGTGGCTCTTTTCGTGTAAGGGTGCAGTTCGGAATGTCCAGGGTGAGCCCCGGGCTCCACCTCTTCGCTTACCATATTTTGGCCGAACAGAGAAGTTAAACCTTACCACGCCGATGGTACTGCGAAAGCGGGAGAGTAGGTAATCGCCCCCTTAGAGAGAGCCGCAGGAATGCGGCTTTTTTTTTGTTGGAGGGGGAGCTCCGGAGGAGCGTCGTTACCGTCGGAGTTGGTTATCTTCTCCTCTAACAGGGGAAGTTAAACCTTGCTATGCCGATAAACGTGTTGATAGTTACTTATCGGCGGAGGGAGCGGAGGAGGAAACGGAAATGACGGAGGGTGGTAGGGATAAGGCCGTAATGGCGTGACATTATTCGGAAACGCTCCAAAAGGGAGGGAATTTTGTTTTTGTCGGTCAGGCCGTCATTAAGGTATTTTATTGTGACGCTTTGTAGGTTATGGCATTTGTCGGGTCGGGATTTGGCAATGCATTTCACACACCAGTCGTAGTCGGCCGAGAAACGATAGGATAGGTCGTAGAGGGGAACAAGATTCTTTTTAACCATGAATGCCTGATGACAAATAAGCATACCATTGGCAAAAGACTTTGATGTAAGTTTTTCCGGAGCTTTCAAATGCCTGTCGGCTATTTTTTTACCTTCTGAATCAACGATGATAGTGTCGCCATAAATTATGTCAGGGTCGCCGGCTGCGGCCTGTGCATATAGCGAGAGAGTGTCGGGATCATGGAAAGAATCTCCGGCATTAAGAAATAGAATGTATTTACCGCGAGCGAGATCTATCCCCTTGTTCATGGCATCGTAGAGCCCCCGGTCGGGTTCGGAAATTACCCGAGAGGGTATGCCGGCATCCTCAATGAGTCTAAGCGTTGAGTCGGATGAATTGCCGTCTACCACGATATGCTCGAAATCACGGAAAGTCTGGGATTTCAAAGACTGGAGAGTTGGGCCTAAAACTTGGGAAGCGTTGTAGGTGACGGTGATTATAGAGAGGAGTGGGGAAGGGTGTGACATGTAAATTTGATCAAAGTAGGTCTTAAAGGAAGAGAGGTCTTTAAAAGAGAAGGGTGAGCGCAAAAATTGGAATTTGGCTCACCCCTGAATATTATATACGATTAAAAATCATTGAGAGATCATCCCTTAGCCAAGGAAGCTGAGGAGAACGCCGGCAGCTACTGCGGAACCGATCACACCGGCCACGTTGGGTCCCATGGCGTGCATCAGCAGATAGTTGTTGGGATCATACTCCAATCCGAGATTATTGGAGATACGCGCTGCCATCGGCACAGCCGACACGCCTGCATTTCCGATAAGAGGATTGATTTTCTTATCCTTACGCAGGAACACATTGAATAGCTTGACAGAGCAGACACCTGCCGAGGAAGCTATGATGAATGCTGCGAACCCGAGTCCGAAGATCAGCAATGTGTCGAGAGTGAGGAACTTGTCGGCCTGAGTGGAAGCGCCCACTGTGAGACCCAAAAGTATTGTCACGATGTCGGTCATTGCGTTGGAGGCAGTCTTGGCAAGACGGGTAGTCACGCCGCTCTCTCTGAGAAGGTTCCCGAAGAAGAGCATACCTAACAATGGGATACCTGATGGCACCACAAAACAGGTGAGAAGAAGCCCCACGACCGGGAAAATGATTTTCTCGTTTTGAGTCACCACACGGTTTGGTTTCATCTTTATAAGACGCTCTTTCTTGGTGGTGAAGAATCTCATAAGCGGTGGCTGAATCAAGGGTATCAGGGCCATATATGAATATGCCGACACCGCCACTGCACCGAGCAGATTGGGATTCAGCTTGGAAGTGGTGAAGATCGCTGTCGGACCGTCGGCACCACCGATGATGGCCACACAACCGGCGGAAAGCGGTTCAAACCCGCAAAGAAGAGCGAGCATATAAGCACCGAAGATACCGAACTGGGCACACGCACCTATAATCATCAGTTTCGGATTAGCAAGAAGGGCCGAGAAATCGGTCATCGCTCCGATACCGAGGAAGATAAGCGGCGGATACCAGCCGCGTTCCACACCATTATAAAGGATATTCAGCACTGATCCCGGTTCATAGATACCGATTTCCATACCTTGCTGGAAAGGTATGTTGCCGATAAGCATACCGAAACCGATAGGTACCAGGAGCAGAGGTTCGAAATTTTTCTTTATGGCAAGCCATACGAAGAAACAGCCCACTGCGAGCATCACGAGGTTTTGCCATTCACAATTGTAAAAACCTGTGAATTCCCAGAATGTGGCCACTGTCTGGCGCATGAATTCGCCAAATGAATATGTAGAGTCTGCTAAGATCATAATATTATTTTTGGGGAATTACGCCTAAAATTATTCAAGAATCATGATGTCGCCATCCTGAGGCACGGCATCGCCGACGCTAACAAGAATCTGTTTCACCACGCCGCCTTTAGGAGTGTGGATGTCATTTTCCATCTTCATAGCCTCAAGCACGCATACTGTTGCTCCTACAGCCACTGTGTCGCCGACTTTAACGGGGATGTTCATGATTGTGCCGGGAAGCGGGGCTTTCACGCGATAACCGCTACCGGAAGCAGCAGCCGGTTGTGCAACCACTTTCTCGCCGCTTTCCTTGCGCGGGGCCTTCTCAGGTTTCTTCACACCGGAAACAATCGGTTTGGGGGCTTGCTGAGACTCGTCGAGCTCAACTGTGTAGGGCACTCCGTTAACCTCAACATGCACTTTATTGCCTTCCGGATCATCCACCAAGACATTAAACTTTATGCCGTTGATCTTATATTTATATTCTTTCTGACTCATGATAAATTAATTTCTTTTGTGGTCCAGATTCTGGCGCAGGTTATAAATTTTAGAATTCCAGGGGGAGTAGGCCTTTTGAAGCCTCTTGATAGTGATGTGATGGTCTTCTATATCGTGGCGTGCAGAGAAATGCTGCTGGAGCGCCATAGATATAGCGGCGATCACTTCACCGGGTGCCAGTTCATCGATGCTCTCATCTTCGGGATGATCTGCAGCTGCCTTGGCCTTCTTCTTACGAGAAGTGAGGATCGACTGAGACACCTTACCGAAAAGCATGAAAAGAATCGAGAGCACGACGAGGGCGGAAATCACAATACACATTGCGATGATAGTGATAGCGCCTCCCCAGCCGTCGTTTTCAGCAGCATTCCGGTTTTTCTCCGCCTGGGTCATCCTTCTGGCAATCTTGCTCTCGCCATAGTCTGACACGAATGGAGTCTCCGGCTCCTGAAGTGCAAGAGGTGTGTGGTCTTCCACTTGTGGAGCTACCTCCACCACTTCCATGGTTTCCACCACCTGAGCGTTTTGTTCCTGCAGATAGGCCGAGGCCCCGAAGGGAGCCATGGCCATCGCAGCTGATATTAATGTTATTGTTAACCCTTTTCTCATTTTATTCCGGGATGTTAGGGGATAAATATTACAAAGGTATATTACCGTGTTTCTTCGGAGGGTTGGAGAGTTTCTTTGTAGCAAGCATCTGAAGGGCGCGGATGATGCGGAAACGGGTGTTGCGAGGCTCGATCACATCATCAATATAGCCATACTTGGCAGCCTGATAAGGATTGGCGAAGAGCTTGCGGTATTCATCCTCTTTCTCTGCGCGAATCTTGGCGGGATCCTCGGCTTCTTTCATCTCCTTGGCATAAAGCACGCCGACAGCACCTTCGGCACCCATCACGGCGATTTCGGAAGTGGGCCATGCGTAGTTGATGTCGCCACGGAGCTGCTTGCAGCTCATTACGATATGGGCGCCACCATAGCTCTTACGAAGAGTCACAGTCACCTTAGGTACAGTGGCCTCTCCGTAGGCGTAGAGGAGTTTTGCTCCGTGAAGGATCACACCGTTGTATTCCTGGCCGGTGCCGGGCAAGAATCCCGGTACATCTACGAGAGTAACCAAAGGAATATTGAAAGCGTCGCAGAAACGTACAAAACGGGCTGCCTTGCGTGAAGCGTTGCTGTCGAGCACACCGGCAAGCACCTTAGGCTGGTTGGCGACGATACCGACACTCTGGCCGTTGAAACGAGCGAAACCGATGATGATGTTGCGGGCGAAGTCGCGATGAACCTCCAGGAATTCACCATTGTCGATGATAGCTCCGATTACGTCGTACATATCGTAGCTCTGTTTTGCGCTTTCCGGGATGATATCGTTGAGGGCATCCTCAAGACGGTCGATCGGGTCTTCGCATTTCACGAGCGGAGTTTCCTCGAGATTGTTTTGCGGGATAAAGCTCATGAGCTTACGGATGATGAAAAGTGCCTCTTCGCCGTTTTCTGTGGCAAAGTGGGTCACACCGCTCTTGCAGGAATGAACTGAAGCGCCACCGAGGTCTTCCTGGCTTACGTCTTCACCGGTGACAGTTTTTACAACAGTCGGACCTGTGAGGAACATATAGGATATACCTTTTGCCATGATAGTGAAGTCGGTGAGAGCCGGAGAATAAACAGCACCGCCGGCACACGGGCCGAGGATAGCGGAAATCTGCGGTATAACACCGGAAGCCAGGATGTTGCGCTGGAAAATCTCTGAATATCCGGCAAGGGCGTTGATGCCTTCCTGGATACGGGCACCGCCGGAGTCGTTGAGACCGATCACGGGAGCACCCATCTTCATGGCAAGGTCCATAACCTTACAGATCTTCTGAGCCATAGTCTCCGACAAAGAACCGCCGAAAACTGTGAAATCCTGAGCGAACACATAGACGAGACGTCCGTCGATTGTGCCGAAACCGGTCACTACACCGTCGCCAAGTATATGTTTTTTGTCTTGTCCGAAGTTCGTGCATCTGTGGGTCACAAACATATCGAGCTCTTCGAAGCTACCTTCATCGAGGAGCATAGCTATTCTTTCGCGTGCAGTATATTTGCCTTTTGCATGTTGTTTTTCGATGGCTTTTTCCCCGCCGCCAACACGAGCGCAAGAGCGTTTCTCAATAAGCTCGTTGATTTTTTCCTGAGATGAATCCATGGGAATCTATATCTAAGAGTTAAGAAATAGGGATATTAGCAACCGCAGCTGCAGCCGCAAGATTTAGCAGGGTCTTCACAAAGTTCTGTGAGCACAGCCTGGGTTGATTTTGGATGAAGGAAAGCTATCTGAAGGCCGTCGGCACCTTTACGTGGAGCCTTGTCGATAAGCTGAACGCCTTTTTCGGCTGACTCGGCGAGGGCCTCAGCCACACCGTCTTCAACAGCGAATGCCATGTGGTGCATACCTCCGCGGCCACCGTTTTTCTCAATGAATTTTGCGATTGTGCTGTCGGGGGAAGTAGCCTCAAGAAGCTCTATCTTTGTGTCTCCCACTTTGAAGAAAGCTGTGGTCACTTTCTGGTCTTCCACAACTTCCTGTTTGTAGCACTTGAGACCGAGGACGTCTTCATAATACTTGATAGCTTCAGCGAGATTCGGCACAGCGATGCCGATATGCTCCAAATGTGATATTTTCATGATGTTTGAGTTAGTATGTTTTTATTTTCCGATGGTAAAATAGGTTTCGGGTCTTCAAAAAAGTTAAAAAAGGCCCTAATTCCCTTATTAGTTGCAAAATTACTTAATAATTTGAAAAAGGTAAGACCCCGTTGCGAAAAAAATGTTAAAGCCGTGTCTGTGTCAAGGTCGGGCATTTTACGTTCAGCAGTCCACTCTTCACCCGTCATGATATAAATTTTCACAGGATTTATTATTTATTAACACTGATATGAAAAAAATTACCGATATTTGCACAAAATATGTCGTGACATAAGATTTATGGAAATATCGGCTAAACAACTGGCGGCGCTGTGCGGAGGCACCATAGAGGGTTCCGAAAGCGTCACGGTGTCTGATTTTGCTAAGATAGAAGAGGCAGGAGAGGGCGACCTTTCCTTCATTGCCAATCCCAAATATTCGCATTATGCCTCCACCACAGGGGCTTCCATATTGCTTGTTTCCAAGGAGTTTGAGGTGCCGGAAGGGACACGTGCGACTTTAGTGAGAGTTGCCGACCCTTATTCCACGCTTGCCCGGCTGATGAGGATGGTGGATCAGGCCAAACCGCGGCCCAACGGGGTAGAAACACCGGTGGCTGTGGGAGAAGGCACGGAAGTGCCCGAAGACGCATACGTGGGAGCTTTCGCCTACATAGGCCGGAATGTAACGCTCGGCAAAGGAGTGATGATCTACCCCCAGGTGTATGTGGGTGACGGCTGTTCAATCGGGGAGAATACGATTCTTTATCCCGGAGTCAAGATATATGCGGGGTGTAAGGTCGGAAACCGCTGCATCCTGCATGCCGGGGCAGTGGTAGGATCTGACGGATTCGGTTTCGCACCGGTTGACGGGCACTATGAGAAAATCCCCCAGATGGGAGGAGTGGAGATAGAGGATGACGTGGAGATCGGGGCAAACACCACGATCGACCGGGCAACCTTTGGGAACACAGTGGTCGGGAAAGGCACCAAACTCGACAACCTTATCCAGATAGCCCACAACGTAAGGGTAGGCCACGATAACGTTTTCGCGGCACAAGTGGGAGTGGCCGGCTCAACGCGTATCGGCGACCGTAACCGGGTCGGCGGTCAGGTTGGATTCGCGGGTCATATAGAGATAGGAGACGACAATGAATTCGGGGCTCAGTCGGGGCTCCACGCCAATGTGGGTAACGGTCGGCGGATGATGGGATATCCGGCTGTCGACGTCATGCAATTTGCCCGCAACACAGTAAATATAAAAAGATTAGCCGAGTTTCTGGCATCACAAAAAAAGAAATAGAAAATGGAACAATTAACTCTCAAGAGCCCGTTTTCAGTTAAGGGGAAAGGATTACATTCGGGCTTGGAAATCACGGCGGAATTTAAGGCAGCACCGGTGAACTATGGCTACCGATTCAAGAGAGTGGACCTCGAAGGGGAGCCTATGATAGATGCTGTGGCTGAAAATGTGGTTGACACCACCCGCGGCACAGTGCTCGGCAAGGGGGATATAAGGATCAGTACGGTGGAACATGCTCTGGCAGCACTTTATGCAGCCGGAGTGGACAATTGCCTCATAGAGCTCAACGGTCCGGAAATGCCTATACTCGACGGCAGCAGCATACAATATGTAGAGGAACTGGAGCGTGTAGGACTCGAATCGCAGGATGCCGACAAAGATTTCTTTATAATAAAAGAGAAGCAGAGCCTCAAGGATGATGCCACCGGCTCGATGATCACGATATATCCCGACGACCATTTCAGCGTGGAGGTGATGGTGGAATACAATTCCCCGATTCTTCCCAACCAGTTTGCGATGCTCGACGATATAGCAGACTTCAAGCAGGAAGTGGCAAGCGCCCGCACTTTCGTATTCGTGCGTGAGATCGAACAACTTGCAGAGGCCGGACTCATAAAAGGGGGAGACCTCGACAATGCCATAGTGATTTACGACCGCCCCACGCCGGAAGAGAAGATCAGACATCTCTGCGAGCTGATGGGAGTGCCTATGATTAAGGTAGACCAACTCGGCTACATCAATCCGAAACCCCTCAAATGGGATAATGAGCCGGCGCGCCATAAGCTGATGGATGTGATCGGTGATTTCGCTCTTATCGGCAAACCCATCAAGGGTAGGATCGTGGCTGTCAGACCTGGTCACACCATTAACAACCAATTCACGCGCATGATCCGTAAGGCCGTGAAACACACCGAGATTCAGAGCCCGACATATAATCCGAACATTGAGCCCGTAATCGATATCAACGGTATCAAGAAACTTCTGCCCCACAGGTATCCTTTCCTGCTTATCGACAAGGTGATAGAGATCGACCGCAAACATTGCATAGCAGTGAAGAATGTCACAGTAAACGAGCCTTTCTTCCCGGGTCACTTCCCGCAAGAACCGGTGATGCCGGGCGTGCTTCAGGTGGAAGCCATGGCTCAGGCGGCCGGTGTGCTGGTGCTCAATTATCTTGAAGACCCTCACACCTACAGCACCTACTTCCTGAAGATCGACAATGTGAAGTTCCGCCAGAAGGTGGTTCCGGGCAACACACTGCTCCTCAATGTGAGCCTGATGACAGAGATAAGACGCGGCTGCGCAATGGTGAAAGGTTACGCCTTTGTAGGGGAGAAGATAGTATGCGAAGCTGAGTTCATGGCTCAGATTATAAAGAATAAGTAAGTCGGGTGTTATTAGTTGAGTGTTAATCGAATTTCCAACTAAGAATTTCCGGCCAAAGTAAGCTACGATATGTCGAACATGTATTATGTGGATCCGGGAGCCCGGATAGGAAATAATGTAAATATCGGGAATTTCACCAATATCTATGATGATGTTGAGATAGGCGACAACTGTGAGATAGCCGGGAATGTCACCATCTTCCCGGGAGCTCGCATCGGCAGCGGGGTTAAGATTTTCCCGGGAGCCGTGATAGCGGGAGTGCCCCAAGACTTGAAATTCAAGGGCGAGAAGACAGTGGCAATCATCGGAGACGGCACGACACTGCGTGAATGTGTGACAGTCAACAGGGGTACAGCCTCGAAAGGTAAGTCAGAGATAGGGGAGAACTGCCTGATCATGGCCTACAGCCATGTGGCACACGACTGCAAGATCGGCAATCGTGTGATCATGTCGAATGCCTGTCAGTTGGCGGGAGAAGTGGTGGTAGACGATTATGCCGTTATAGGAGGGGGCAGCCTGATACATCAGTTCTGCCATCTTGGCAGAAACATAATGCTGCAGGGTGGAGCATTGGTTAATAAGGATATACCGCCTTACGTCAAGGCTGCCAGAGAGCCGATTTCCTATGTCGGGCTCAACACAATCGGGCTTCATCGAAATGGGTTCAGCACGGAGGACATCCAGACAATTTCCGAAATCTATAGAGTGCTCTATCTTAGCGATCTGAATGTCACGAATGCCGTGAAACTGATACTTGAGACCCTTCCGGAGTCGAAATTCCGCGATGAGATAGTCAGTTTCGTGGAGAATTCCGAGAGAGGAATAATACGTTCTGCAATATAGGAAGAACGGCTATCATCGGAAGAAAAAAGAATTGATAAGGGATTATGCAGTGGAACGATTACGTTTACGCTGCATTTTTTTATTTAGACCCTGATGCTTTCAATTTACATAAGTAAGGATGAATGAAAGGGAGAGGGGCGGCAGTTGTGGAATTAAACAAAAACGAGTAATTTTGTAAAGCGAATAACGATTTAGGGGCAACCATGTATATTCTTGGTATAGAATCATCGTGTGACGACACTTCGGCTGCCGTGATAAGCGAGGAGGGACTTCTTAGCAATGTCATCGCGAGTCAGAAGGTGCATGAGATGTATGGAGGAGTGGTGCCGGAACTGGCGTCACGCGCCCACCAGGAGAACATAGTGCCTGTGGTGGCTGAAGCATTGCGACAGGCCGGCATCACAAAGCAACAGCTTTCGGCTATAGCTTTCACGAGAGGTCCGGGATTGTTAGGCTCATTGCTTGTTGGCACATCTTTTGCCAAAGGTCTTTCGATAGCGCTGGATATTCCACTGGTGGATGTGAACCATCTTCATGGCCATGTGCTTTCGCATTTCATAAGGAAACAGCCTGATGATGAAGTGCCGGAATTCCCGTTTATCTGTCTGCTTATATCGGGGGGCAACTCACAGATTGTACTTGCCCGCAGTGAACGCGACATGGAGATACTCGGAAAGACCATCGACGATGCTGCCGGAGAGGCATTCGACAAGTGTGCCAAACTGCTGGGGCTCCCATATCCGGGAGGTCCGCATATCGACCGGCTGGCTGCCGAAGGTGATTCCGAAAAGTTTAAGTTTGCAAAACCACATATCCCGGGTCTCGATTACTCCTTCAGCGGCTTAAAGACCTCCTTCCTCTATACCCTCCGCGACGCCTTGAAAGAAGACCCCGAATTTATCGAGAAAAACAGGGCTGATCTGGCGGCTTCGCTCCAGAAGACCATCATTGATATATTGCTCGACAAATTGGGAAAGGCAGTGAAGGAACATCCCGTAAAGCATCTCGCCATCGGCGGGGGAGTGTCGGCCAACAGCGGAGTAAGAAAGGCTGTGAAGGAATTCTGCGACAAGAGGGGGATAAAGGCATGGATACCGGAAAGAGCGTTCACCACCGACAATGCCGCGATGGTGGCCCAGGCCGGATATTTCAAACTGCTCGACAAGGAATACTGTCCGCTCGATGCGCCCCCATATTCCAGAGTCAGCATTTAGGGAGAGCAAGTGGCGGTTCCCGGTCATAATTTTATCAAGTATGAAAAAGAAACACGACATAACTAATCCAGAAGAAGCGAGAATAGGCGATCATTACACTGAAACGCGCCATGTCGTTATTTACGGCTACACCCGCCAGGAGCTTTCGAAAGTGATCAGACATTTCGAGGCTCAATTGCCGGAATTCGTGAAGATCACCATAGAGAACACACATCTTGTCACCAATATCACATTGACCGGAGAAAATACCGGAGTGGAGCTTCTACGTTTTCAGATGAACCGCTACCACAACAATCTCAACAGCATTTTTACACGCGACGTTGTCTCGATGGAGAACAAGACAGTGGCAGAGGTGCTTGGCGGCCTACTACATGAGAGGGAACTGACTGTGGCATGTGCCGAAAGCTGCACTGGTGGCAATCTGGCCCACCGTATAGTTCAGGTGCCCGGATCATCGGCCTATTTCTTAGGTAGTGTGGTGAGCTATTCGAATGATGTCAAGGCCAGGGTGCTTGGAGTGTCGCGCAGCGATATTGCCAACTATGGGGCAGTCTCCAAGGAAGTGGTGGAAGATATGGCGAAAGGGGTAGCCACCCTTATGCGCAGCGATTGCGCTATAGCCACTTCAGGGATTGCCGGGCCCGACGGGGGGACTCCGCTCAAGCCTGTGGGTACTGTATGGATTGCCGTGAAATATGGCGATAAAGTCGTGAGCGAATGTCTGCATTTCAAAGGTGACAGAAATACTGTGATAGAAAGCGCTTCCAACCATGGGATGGTGATGCTGATTAACCTCCTGCGGAATTCCTATATAGTGCAAGAGGAGGTAAACGACGATTGACACGGCAGCAAATTGAAGATAATTAAATGGATATATAAGGTCCTGAGAAGCATCATCTTCACGGTGACACTCCTCATCGTGGGCTTCTATATTCTTATTTACATACTCTTCTCAATTCCGGCTTTTACGAACGCTGCCAAAGATATAGCCTGTGCCGAGCTTTCATCGTTTCTTGGAGGTGAGGTGAAAATCGGCCAATTCAATATCTATCCTTTCAATGAAGTGAACATAACCGGTCTGGAGGTCTATGACCCTTTAGGAGTGAAGTGTCTGGAGGTGGAAAAGATAGGTGCCGGGATAAGTATCTGGAAATTAATCACCGAGAGAAAGATAGAGCTCACCTACGGCGAGATTATAGGACTGGAGGGAAGAGTGGTGCAGCCCGAGGAGGGTTCTCCTCTAAACATCGACTTCATAATAAAGGCTTTCGAGCCAAAAGAGAAAAAAGAGAAAGCGCCGTTTGAACTTGCATTGCGGAATGTGGTGCTACGTAAGAGTGCCCTTTCTTTTTCCCGTCCTTGGCTTGAGGGCAAGCGGATAGGTTCTCTCGACCTCTCCCATCTCCGGGTCATAAATCTCGCTGCCGATATCTCCTTCCCGAAACTTGGGAACGAGGGGTTGGAGATAGATCTTCGCCGCCTTTCCATGACTATCCCAGGTGCCACCACCATCGAGAAAATCGGTCTTAAAGGAGAATTCAGTCAAGAAAGAATCTCGGCAAAAGATATAATCATACAGTTACCCAACAGCCAGCTTTATATCCCCTCAATAATGGTTGAATCAGAGGAAGGAGAGGGACTCAAAAATGCCCTCGCCAACAAGATTCACAATCTGGAGGTGACTGACAGCTATATCACCCCGGCCGATTTCTCTTTCCTTTTCGAACCCCTTGATCAACTGACAGAAGCATGGCCTTTGGAGATTGCTGCTAACGGTAATCCCTCAGGAATTACGATAGAAGAGTTCCAATTAGGGTCGGCTGATCTAATCCTCCTGACATTTCGCGGAGGAGTGGAGAATCTGATGGATCCTAAGAATGTCAGCGGTGACATTTCCGATTTTAGGCTCTTTGTTTCACAACAGGGATTGAACAAGATTTCCAATCTATCTCGAAGCTTCATCGCCCATCCTTCCCCGATATTAGCCGATCTTCTACATGCCTCCGGCAAACTGGGAGGGATTGAATTTTCCGGGGATTGCGCTGCCGCAATGGCCAATAAATCGGTAAAGGGGGGATTCAATATATCTTCAAACCTGTTTGACATAACGATAGAGGGGGGTGGAGAAGAGAAAAAAAACGGACATTTTTCAGGGCAAGGAGAGATAAACCTGTCGGATGTGAGAATACAGGAGCTACTTCCTAAAATTCCATTGGAAAACCTCAATGCCAATATAATCGCTGAGGGTGACCTTATCAATGGAAATCCTCAGGGAATGATAAGCCTGGTTGTAGAGGACTTCGAGCTCAATCGAAAAACCTATGAAGGTTTCTCCCTGAATCTTTCAAAAGAGGGGGAGGATTTTGACGGCGACCTGATGTTCCATAATGCGATTGCTGATATAGAAGCCCGTTTTGCCGGAGATATCGAGGGAGAAGAGAAAGATCTCAAACTTGATATGGATTTTCAGAGGGTGGATCTTTCTGAAGTGATAGACATGAAGAAATATACCGACTATCTCCTCTCCGGAAACCTCAACCTTGACCTTGCGGCCGTGGGGACGAGCGAGCTGACCGGGGAACTTAATCTCAACAACTTTTCTTTCGCTTCATCCGACGGGAGCCGCAGTCTTCGTCTGAAACAGTTGAGGATGGATGCCTCGCGCGAAGATTCTCTCCAAAGGATTAACCTTGCAAGCGACTGGCTGGATATTTCTGTTGAAAGCACTTACCCGGTGAAAGACCTGGTGGCACAGTTGAAGGAAATGGGCTATCGAGTCATGCCTGCCTTGCTGACTCCACCCGAAGAGCAACCAGTGGTTTCCGGAGTTAATAGGCCGGAAGTAGGGAACGGAATTATGGAAGCAAGGACACTTGACTTTGATATCCATATCAAGAGAAACAACAGTGTGCCTGAATTCTTCAATCTCCCCGTCAGGCTGTTGGTGCCTATTAATATCTACGGCAATGTAAGCGAAGAGAGCAATTCGGCCAACCTTTCCGTGGATATCCCGTATCTGCAGCAAGGGAAATCCAAACTTATCTACGACACCCGGCTCACAGCCACACTTGAAGGAAACAGCGGAGCATTCAATGCATTGATAGAGACCACCGTGCCGGTGAAGAAAGGAGACCTGGCCCTTAATTTCAACCTGTGGGCCCGGGACAACGAGCTGACTACCGACTTGCATTGGATAAACACCGAAAATTCCGATTTCAAGGGCCATCTTAATCTTGACACCAGGTTCAGACGTAACGAACTCTCCAAACTGCCGGAGATAGCCCTTCAGATCCGGCCTTCCATTTTGCAAATGGGCACCGCCGACTGGCATCTTGCAAAGAGCAATATCACTTATGCCGACAATAGAGTAGAAATCAGAGGTTTCAGGATTAGCCATGACGAGCAGTTTGTGGAAATAGAGGGAGTAGCCTCCCCGGATTATGAGGATGTAGTGACCTTAAAACTGGCAGATATAGACGTAGATTACGTCTTTGACATGCTGGCGATCAACTATGTAACTTTCGGAGGAACCGCCACCGGTGAAATAACGGGACATTCCCTTCTGAGTGGCGATCCTGTGGCTGAAACGGAATCGCTGGTAATCAAAGACTTCACTTATAATGGTGCTCCGCTTGGGGTTTGTGTGGCCTCAAGCCGCTGGAACAACGAGGAGAAGGAGATAGAGATAGGGGCTAAAATCAGTCAGGAGGGACGGCTCACTGTCAATGGCAGCGGAGGTATATGGCTCGGCCGCGACTCCCTGAGCTTTGATTTGGAGGCAAGGAAAGTGCCGGTGGATTTCGTGCAGCCATTTATGGCGGTATTCTCTTCACATGTGGGTGGATATGCCACCGGGGATGTGAAGCTTTTCGGCACCTTCCACGATATCGATATGACCGGAAAGATTTTTGCAGATTCTGTGGCAGTAAAACTCGACTACACTAACACCGTTTATCACGGCAGTGACTCTGTGTATCTGAATCCCGGCCGTATTGAGATTCCTCATTTCCGGCTCTACGATAAATTCGGGAATTCCGCGATGCTCACCGGAGAACTTACCCATCGTTATTTCCACGATCCCTCTTTCAATTTCCGGCTCTCCGATGCTCAGAATTTCCTATGCTACGACACCTCATCAGATCTGAATCCCGACTGGTATGGCACTCTTTTCGGCTCAGGAGCAGCGCAACTTAACGGCGTGCCGGGTATTACCGATATATCGGCAGATATGACTGTGGGCGGAAATTCAAATTTTACATTCGTATTAAATGATACCGAATATGCACGCGATTACCAGTTTCTCACTTTTTCCGACCGAAGGGCAGAGGAGGCCAAAAAGAA
Organism: Muribaculaceae bacterium; assembly: GCA_022509205.1. Lineage (GTDB taxonomy): Bacteria > Bacteroidota > Bacteroidia > Bacteroidales > Muribaculaceae > Lepagella. The sequence goes on from JAFLTR010000046.1 coordinate 14,615, forward strand.
TCAAGAACTGACAGCCAACGACATAAAGGAGATGCTGAGGCGCAATATGCAGCAGGATGAGGGGGGATTATCGAAATTCAGCATAGATATACGTGCCACAGTGACCCCACAGGTGCTATTCACCCTTGTGATGGATCCGGCTGCCGGCGACAAAATTACGGCAAGGGGCCGGGGAGCCATGCAAGTGAAATATGAGAGTGACGACGATGAAATGATGATGTATGGCAAATATGAGATAGATGAGGGTAACTACAATTTCTCATTGCAGGACATCATCCTGAGGGATTTCAAGATCAAGGAGGGTAGTTCTATCGCTTTCAACGGTAATCCTCTGGCAGCCGATCTTGATATCAGTGCGACATACCGTGTCAACACCAACCTTTCCGACCTTGACAAAAGTTTTTCGACAGACAGGGATCTCAACAGGACGAATGTGCCGGTGGATGCCGTGCTGTCGGTCGATGGAAATATGACTTCCCCCAATATTACATTCGACATAGAGCTTCCGACTCTCACCCAGGATGTGGAGAGAAAGGTGAAGAGTATAATATCCACAGACGATATGATGAACCGTCAGATCATCTATCTACTTGCCTTGAACAGATTCTACACACCGGAATATATGGGTGCAACCGGAAATGGCGGGGAGCTTGCAGCCGTGGCTTCCTCCACTATATCTTCGCAACTCTCGAATATACTTGGACAACTCACCGACAAGTTCTCAGTTTCACCCTCATTCCGCAGCGACAAGGGTGATTTCTCCGATATTGAGGTCGATGTGGCACTTTCCTCCAAACTTCTGAACAACAGGCTCCTTATCAACGGTAATTTCGGATATCGCGACCGGAGCAATTCCAGCACCACTTTTGTGGGTGATTTTGATGTGGAATATCTTTTAAGCAAGAACGGCAACCTAAGATTGAAGGCTTATAACCATTTTAACGATCAAAATTATTATCTTCGCGAAGCATTAACCACACAGGGAATCGGAGTGGTGTATCGCAAGGATTTCGACGATCTGTTCAAATTCCTTAAAAAGAAGAAACAAACTACGGACAACGAGTAAACGGACACTATGAAATTTGACAGTTTGCTGGAAAGAATCGGTCTCCGCACAGGCAAGAGCATCGGGCTGGCATTGAGTGGAGGCGGGGCTAAAGGGTTCTCCCATATCGGAGTGCTTATGGCATTCAACCGTTGCGGCATCAAGCCGGATATCCTTTCCGGAGTTTCTGCAGGTTCGATAGCAAGTGTGCTATTTGCTGCCGGACTTTCCCCAAATGATATAATAAAATGTTTCGCGGAGGCTTCGAGTCTCAGTGAGTTTACTGAATGGGCCATTCCGAAAGAGGGATTTATGAAACTTGACCGTTTCGGTAAACTTCTCGACTCATGGCTGCCAGTGAAACGCCTTGAAGATCTGAATATCCCGACCATTGTTTGTGCCACCGACCTTGACCATGGGAAATCGGTGGGTTGGAGCAAAGGGGAGATTGTGCCCCGCGTGCTGGCTTCCTGCAGTATTCCGATAGTTTTCAACCCCAAGGTTGTCAACGGTGTGAGTTATGTCGATGGGGGAGTGTTACGCAATCTTCCCGCCTGGGCTATACGTCCTTATTGCACAACCCTTTACGGGTGCAACTGTTCACCGTTGCGACACTCCTACAATGGTAAAAAGACTTTGCTGGATATCGCAATGAGGAGTTATCATCTAATGCTTAAGGCTAATATAGCACAGGATATACGGTTGTGTGACAAAGTGATACAGGTGAATGAGCTCAGTCAGGTGTCGACATTCGATCTTTCCTCACTTCAGAAAGGGGTTATGGCCGGTTATGATGCAGCCATGAAAGTGCTTGAAGAAACTATGAATTAAAGATAAAGGGCCATCCGGTTTTATACGATTGCAAAATCAAATTTAAGAATATGGAAAAATTAATCATATATCAGTTGTTTCCGCGTATTTTCACAAATTCTACTGAAAATTGCGTTCCATGGGGGCCTCTTCAGCGCAACGGAAGCGGCAAGTTTAACGATTTCACTCCTTCCCTGCTTGCAGGAATAAAGGATCTGGGGGTGAATTGTGTCTGGATGACCGGAGTGATAGAACATGCCACAAAAACCGATTTCTCAAAATATGGCATAGCGCCGGATAATCCGAATGTTGTGAAAGGAGAAGCCGGTTCCCCTTATGCTATAAAGGACTATTATGATGTAGACCCGGCGCTGGCTACAAAGGTAGACAAACGAATGGAGGAATTCGAGGCGCTCGTGAAACGCGTGCATCTGGCCGGCATGAAAATGATCATAGATTTTGTGCCTAACCATACGGCCAGACAATATCATTCCGACATGGCTCCTGCAGGTATTGACGATTTCGGCGCGCACGACAACATCCACATGAATTTCGACCGCAACAACAATTACTATTATATCTCCAACCAACAGTTTTATCCGGATTTCGATCTTGGTGCTGAGGGAACCACACCCTACGTGGAATTTCCTGCAAAGGCGACCGGCAATGACTGTTTCACCGCTTTCTGCAGCCGTTACGATTGGTATGAAACTGTGAAGTTGAACTATGGTCACGACTATAACGACCACTCGGATCATTTCGACCCCGTGCCCGACACATGGTATAAGATGCTGCATATACTTCGCTACTGGTGTTCGAAAGGGATCGACGGTTTCCGCTGCGACATGGTATTTATGGTTCCACTTCCGTTCTGGCACTGGGCCATTCCCCAGGTGAAGTCAAAATTCCCCGACATCATATTCATTGGAGAGATATATGATGTGGGTCAATACCGCCCCTTCCTGGAATATGGCTGTTTCGATTATCTTTATGACAAGGTGAATCTTTACGACACTCTTGTGGGTATAGAGACCAAGGGATGGAGCGCAGCACAGCTCACCGGCTGCTGGCAGACTGTAGACGGCATCGGCGACCGGATGCTAAATTTCCTTGAAAACCATGATGAGGTGAGATTTGCTTCGAAGGAATATGCCGGAGACTCTCTGAGGGTGGTGCCTTCACTTGTGGTGAGCGCAATGATCTCCAAGGGTCCCTTTATGATCTACTACGGACAGGAACTCGGAGAGAAAGGTGAGGAAAACGAGGGATATGCCGGAGACAACAATCGTACTACAATTTTCGACTATTGGAGCCTTTCCTGTGTGAGAAGATGGATCAACGGAGGTGACTGGGGCGACAAGAAACTAACACCCCACGAACGTTTCCTCAGAAACTTATATAAGAAAGTGCTGACTCTTTGCAACAGCCGTAAGGCTATTTCCGACGGGAAATTCTTTGACCTTATGTATGTGAATCTACGGCAACCCGGTTTCAATCCCCACAGACATTTCGCTTTCCTAAGATATTTCGAGGATGACATACTCCTAATTGTGGTGAACTTCTCTAATGAGGCGGAGACTTTGCAGATTATGATACCGGCTCTGGCGTTCACAATGGCGAAATTACCAACCGGAACAATCACGACCCACGACCTTCTTTGGGAGAAACCCTACAAACTGTCGCTTGTGCCTGACCAACCCACTACTCTTGAAATCGGAGGTGCCGCAGCCGTAATCCTTCCGTTAGGGATGAAAACACAATGTAAACCCAAGGCCGCCACGTTGGGGAAATCAAATAAAAAAGGTAATTTTGCAACATCAAAATCCAAATCAAAGGTTGAAACAAAACCATGAGCAATTTCCTACCTCCCATCAAGGTGTTTGCAGGCACCAAGAGCCATTATCTGGGAGAATCCATCTGCAAAGAACTTGGCATCGAACTCGGTAAAATGAAAATCGAGAAATTCGCCGACGGAGAGTTTGAAGTTTCCTTCGAGGAGAGTATCCGTGGGGCGGAGGTATATCTGGTGCAGAGCACCTTCCCGAACACCGACAATCTTATGGAGCTGCTCCTGATGATCGATGCCGCCAAGCGTGCTTCGGCAGCCACGGTGGTGGCCGTGATCCCGTATTTTGGCTGGGCACGTCAGGACCGCAAGGACAAGCCTCGCGTTTCTATTGCTGCAAAACTTGTGGCCGACCTTCTGAGCGTGGCGGGAATAAGCCGACTCGTGACTATGGACCTTCATGCTGACCAGATACAGGGTTTCTTCAATGTGCCGGTAGACCATCTTTACGCCTCATCTATCTTCATCCCTTATATTAAGAATCTTCATCTCGAAGATCTTGTGATTGCGTCGCCGGATGTGGGTGGTGCGAAGAGGGCTAATTCCTATGCCAAATATTTCGATGTGCCGCTGGTGTTATGTCATAAGCAGAGGGCGAAAGCGAATGTGGTGGAGAAGATGACTGTAATAGGTGACGTGCAGGATAAGAATGTGGTGCTTGTGGATGATATCAGCGACACGGCGGGCACAATCACCAAGGCGGCCGACCTGCTGCTGGAGAAGGGAGCCAAATCGGTAAGAGCCCTTTGCAGCCATGCTCTTATGAGCGGTCCGGCTACCCAAAGAGTGCTCGATTCCGGGCTCAATGAGATTATATTCACGGATTCCATACCCTATGGGAAGGAAAATCATAAGGCGGTGGTGCTACCGGTGGCAAAACTTTTCGCCGACACTATTCGCCGAATTCATAATAATCAAAGTATTTCCTCACAATACCTTTTCAAATGAAAAAATTACTATTCTCATTAGCGATTCTGGCAGCCGGTTGCGGCATCCTCCAGGCTGAACATCTCAAGAGCCTTAACGGCAACGGACTTGACAAGAATGTGAAACCGGGAGAGGATTTCTATCTTTTTGTGAATCAAGAATGGATGAACGAGCATCCGCTCACTCCGGAATATTCGCGCTACGGCCAGTTTAATGTGCTTCAGGATTCAAGCAACAATCGGGTGAAGAGGATTGTGACGAATCTTTCCAAGACCAATC
>JAFLTR010000047.1 GCA_022509205.1 Muribaculaceae bacterium
GGCTGCCCTCATGAAATGGCTGAGCAACAATATACGTTACCCGGAAGCAGCACAGCAAAATGATATCCAGGGTCGTGTGGTTGTTAAGTTCGTGGTTGAGAAAGACGGTTCTATCGGTCATGCCGAGATTGCTCGTGGTGTCGATAAAGACCTCGACCGTGAAGCCCTCCGCGTGGTTAACAAGATGCCTAAATGGCAACCCGGTAAGAACAATGGTGTGGCCGTGCGTTCTTACTTCAACCTCCCGGTTACCTTCAGACTCCAAAACCAATAGTATTAAATACACCGGAAAATTATGGCAAACGATAACGATAACATGAACAATCTCCCCAAAGGTGGTAGAGTGATCTTCGGAATCTTCATGATTCTTGTGTATCTGGCTGTTGGATTGCTTTTCATCTTCAACGTCTTCAACATCGACAGCGTGGCTGTCAGCGCCTCAGTGGGCGGTGTGCTCTGCGCTTATGGAGTGTGGAGAGGATATAGGATGTGGAGAGGAATGCATTAATTAGAGTTTAAATCCTTAATATATGAGAGGGCGGGTCAATTATTTTGACCCGTCTTTTTTTAATTATGATTATCAACCCGGATATCCGGAGTCGATAGTTTTGTCCGGCAGCTTGGTAAATAGTTGGAAGAATCGAAGTGGGAACAAGGATTCGGATATGGAATTATTTCCTTAAATTTGCAATATACGACCATTACATGAAAAGAGAGGAAAGAGACGATATAATATCCCTGATTAAACGAGAGGTGGTGCCGGCTTTAGGCTGTACCGAGCCGGCGGCTGTAGCCCTCTGTGTTGCAAAGGCAACGGAAGTATTGGGGAAAATTCCTGAAGTTATTGAGGTGATCCTAAGCGGCAATATGTTGAAGAACGCCATGGGGGTAGGCATACCGGGAACCGGTATGATCGGTCTGCCGATTGCTATAGCCCTGGGGGCTTTGATAGGTAAATCTGAATATGGTCTGGAGGTGCTTAAGGATGTGACACCTCTTAAAGTGGAAGAGGGGAAAAGATTTATCAGCGAAGGCAGAATTTCTATCAGCGTCGATGAAGAAGCCCCCTCGATATTGTATATAAAAGTAAGGTGTATTGCCGGCGAGGATGTTTCTGAAGCGGTTATTTCCGACAGTCACACTAATTTCATATACCTCTCTTTAAACGGAAGAATACTTTATAAAGCTGATTCATCCTCTTGGGCATCAAATACAGAACCTGCAGTGTCTTCCGGTAATTGCGGGAGCAAGGGGAATCCCGATTCTTCCGGACCCTCCCTTAATATGCTAAAGGTTTATGAATTTGCCACTACCGCACCTATCGAAGAGATAGATTTTATCCTGGAAGCACGTAGCCTGAACAAAGCAGCCGCTGATCTGGCCTTCAAAAAAGACTATGGCCATTCTTTGGGCTATACGATGCGACACAAGGGAGATAAGCTTTTCGGAGATTCAATCCTCTCACATATCATAAGCTCCACCTCAGCAGCATGCGACGCCCGTATGGGGGGAGCCCAGATAGCCGTGATGTCAAATTCCGGAAGCGGCAACCAGGGTATTTGCGCCACAATGCCTGTGGTAAGTTTTGCGGATGATATCGGAGCCGACGACCGGCAGCTTACGCGCGCCCTGATCCTGAGTCATCTCACAAGTATCTACATAAAGCAAAGCTTGGGACGTCTTTCTGCCCTCTGTGGTTGCGTGGTGGCATCCACCGGAGCATCCGCGGGGATAGTCAGCCTTATGGGAGGGGGATATGAAGAGGTTTGTGCGGCCGTTAAAAATATGGTTGCCAATATTACCGGAATGATATGCGACGGTGCTAAACCATCCTGTTCTCTAAAAATATCATCCGGTGCCGGCACCGCCTTGATGTCGGCAATGCTGGCCATGGAACATAAATGTGTCACTGAAGCCGAAGGCATTATTTCCGATGATGTCGACGTCACTATTCGGAATCTAACATCTATCGGACGCGAAGCTATGCAGGACACCGATCGGTTAGTCCTGCATATTATGACGCATAAATAAATTTGTAAATTGCGGAGATGCGAAGTATCGCATTGGAGATGCCGGGAACTTAGTCCCGGTCACCTATATCACTTGAACCACCCTTGGATTCATTTTGTAAGGCAGAATTCCGGTCTTGCTTATAATCTTCTGACCCACGAATCCTCTGACAAACTGATAGAAGCTGTTCATCACTGTAGATCCGGCAGCTGTCGATACGAAATAAACTTTCCTAACAAGCGGATAGTCGCCGCTATAGATATACGCCTGATATGGTTCGTAGGCCACGAGACTGTAGTCATTATCCTCCGTCGGATTTGAGATCTTCAGGATTTTTACTTCTGTAGTGAGATTGGTGGCCACAGTGTCATTTTCATTCTGATACTGGGTGTTTCTAATTTCTACGGGTACTTTCTTTGCGGCGCTAAGATCATCTCCGAGCCAGCTGACACTGATGATACCCAGCACATCGGGATTGCTCTTCACAATATCAAACACCTGTGCATTGTTTTCCTGGGCGTATGCGTTGGCCACTTCAGAGATTGTCTTCCCTTCCGGCAAGAATTTATCGCGCAGATAGCTCACTGTAGAGGAACCGGGATTGTCGAACACTATACGAATAGCTGCCGTGTCGTTGGCTGCAAGCTGGCTCCATTTGGTGATTTCTCCGTTCATTATTTTTTTCACCTCCTCCATTGACAGGTAATTGACAGGATTATCCTTGTTGATAATCAGAGCTACTGCATCCACTGCGATAGGGTCTTGCCTCACAATCCTCTTGTATTTGGATTTCATGTATTGAATCTGCTCTTTCGACAGTTCATGGGTCACGACGATTGCTGTGGTGCCGTTGGCCATCATGGTGTCTATGGCTCCTTGTTCACTCACATAAAAGGGCAGGATGCTTGCCTGCGGATAAGTGTATTCAAACACCTCGATTTCTTCCTCAAGGATGTTTTTAAAACCATCGTCACAGAAAATGGTTGCGCTACCGCTTGCATATTCACCTTTCTTTATAGGGGTGCAGGAAACAGCGGCACCCACTGTGAGGGCTACAAGAGCCATCGGAATCAATTTGACTTTCATAGTGGATATATTTGGAGGGTTGAAAATAAAGGTCAGTTGTAAGAACCGATTGCCGGGGAAGCTATCTCCACTGCCGGAGCCGACTCGGGAGCCTGAGAGTTAAAATTGGTCCTGGTAGAAAGATCCAGGAACATCAATACCAGCAGGGCCACGATAAAGCACCCAACCACTGTATACAACCAGCCCATCCAGCGATATCTTTCCACTACGCCTTGTCTTTTTCTGTATTCTTCCATAATTATTTAAAATTTGAACAGGGTAGAGGTTATACGTGAACTGCAATCATTTTCCAGATTACGAGACCTATAATGACACATGCCACAAGTATGGCAAGTCCAATTAGAAGTTTGCGGGTTTTCGGTGTCATGGGTATATGCGTTAATGGGTTGATTTTTTACCTTTTTATTTATAGTATTTTCAGAGAGCCTGATGAAAAGCCTTATATCCCTGATAACGATTGCGGCGCTGGCGTTTCACTGCCGAGCGAATAAGGGTGTCGCAGGAATATTTGCCGCTTCCCACCACTCCGAAGATTAGACTTCCGAACATCAGCGAGAAGAGAATGAGGTCGGGCGTGCCGGCTCTGAGTGATAAAGCTCCACAGATACAGTAGTAAACGGCTGCACTCAACATCACGGGGCGGGTGAGAAGACCGATGGCAAGAAACGCTCCGAAACATAGGCTACAGATGGCAATAGCTGAAGAACCCGCACTTAACAGAGAAATCCCGGTGACTATAAGTATCGTGGCGAAAAGAGTGCGAAGTGGCACGGAATACTTATTGAATTCACCAAGACCGTTCTTTGTTGCGGGGAACAGAAGCTGAAGTGTGTCAACGTTGTGAACCTGTGATTCATTTCCGAGCACCTGACTGCGGAAAATTGATGTAGAGGGAGCCTCCACGTGTCCAAGAGTTGCCTTGGAGGGATTTACTGATATGGTTTCGTTGATCTTCATAGCCTTGTTGTTTTTGGGGTTTCTATATTAGTTTAACACCATTATGCCTCAAAAGTTTTTTATTGACCAACTTTTTTATTTTTACATGGAAAAATGTAACTTTGAATCCACAAATTCAAGATTTTCAAACCGGCTCTCAGTATGAACGGTTTCTCAGGCATATTCCTACACAAACTGCTCGCTCTCTTATGAAGGATAGAGGAAAACTTTATTTCAGATATGGCACGATGGGATCAGCCAAAACGGCCTTGCTGCTTACCAATGCTTATAATTTTGAGGAACGAGGTATCGCTTATCTGTGCTACAAGCCCGCCACCGACACGCGTGAGCAGAAGAACGTGATCCGCAGCCGTATAGGCATCGAGCGGGAATGTCGGTGGATCTATCCTGACAGCGACATATATCAGGAACTTTCCAACATGTATGAATCCGGAGCTATGTTGCCCGAATGGATTCTTGTAGACGAAGCCCAATTCCTCAGTAGCCGGCAGGTCGACCAACTTGCAAGGATTGTAGATGAATTCGGGTGTAATATAATCTGTTACGGCCTTCGCACAGATTTCCAGACAAATCTTTTCGAAGGGAGCCGGAGGCTCTTTGAGGTTGCAGACACCATCGACGAGGTGAAATCGACATGCAGTTGCGGGGGAAAGACAATCGTCAACGCCAGGATAGATTCCAAGGGAGATATCATCACTGAGGGAGAGCAAGTGGAGATAGGAGGCAACGACAGATATATGGCCGTGTGTCGGCGTTGCTGGACCAATAAACGTATCGAAAGACTTACCCGGAATACCCTTCCTTTCGATTAACTATCTGAAACGTACTTATACTACCAAAATTCATACAATATCCATCTCTTTCCTACGTTCTAAAGGTGGAAATTCGGATGAATATCCACATTTATTTTCAAAGGGTCCATAATTAATTGTTAATCAAGCGATTACCCCCCCCCATTTATGCGGATGGGATTTTAAGGTCTTGAAATTTGGAGAATTGGAAAATTTTATATAACTTTACCAAGTAACCTATTAATTAATACCGGGCACGCCGCATACCATGAAAAAAACGCCCGATAAATTTTTTTTATAAGTGACATTATACTCTAAAAAGGGGTTGCCTTTTCTAATTCTAATATTTCTTTCAGCAAATACAGTCTTAGCTTCAACCCTCTTAAACAATCAAACTCTACCTTCTGCGGAGTCAGAATCCGCAATTTCTCGAGTTGCACAAGATTCGATTTCCGGTGAGAAAGTCGAAGAGCAGATCCGTTATATCCAGCCTTTCAAGATCAATAGCGATATTGTAGTCGCATCGCCCGATCTGAGGGCTTTCTCAGCTGAGGTGGATTCAATAATGATTGCCGACACCATCACCCGTGTTTCTGTGGTAGGCCTCGCGTCCATCGACGGCCCCGTGGCTCTTAACAACAGGCTTGCAAAGGCACGTGCCGATGCAATGACGAAATGGCTGCAGCAAACCACCTCCATCCCGGGTGATATCATATCCACAAGTTCGCGTGGGGAGGACTGGCAGTTGTTCCGTGAACTTGTTGAGAAGGATTCCAAAATACCGGCCCGCGACGAGGTGATGAGGATACTTGCGTCAAAATTGAGAGATACGGCCAAGGAGGGCGGCATTAAGGGTCTCGACAATGGTCGCACATGGAAGTATCTCGCCGAAAATGTTTTCCCGGTAATGCGTTGCGCGGAGGTAACACTCGACGTCAAGCATCGATTCATAATTCCCATTCCCGAGGATATTATCGAGACGGAGGAAGTTGTGGAAGTCGAGGAAACTCCTGTGGAGATCCTTCCGGAAGTGGAGGAAGTGGTGGCTGAAACCCTCATGGAAGTAGCTCCCGAAGAATGGAGAAGACGCTTCTATATAAAGACCGACCTCCCATACTGGGCAATGCTATGGACCAATGTCGCTTTCGAAGTAGACATTGCATCCCATTGGAGTTTCAATCTTCCTGTTTACTACTCGGCATTCAATTATTTCAAACATACCCTCAAATTCCGCGTATTCGGCTTCCAGCCCGGAGTGCGCTATTGGTTCAAACCTAACAACATGGGAGCCTATCTGGAGGCTCACTATGGAATGGCATGGTATGACTTTGCTTTCGACGGCAAATACCGTTATCAGGACTACTACCGTAAGACTCCTCTTGTGGGAGGCGGTCTGGCTGCCGGCTATCGTCTGCCGATAACTAAAAACGGCCGCTGGATGATGGAATTCGGTGGCGGTGTGGGTGTCTACCGTCTGCATTACAACAGATTTATTAATGAATACAACGGGAAACTGGTTGACTCAAAGAAAAAGACCTACTTTGGCCTTGACAATGTTAACGTGTCGATCAGCTACACATTCCCGATTGAAAAAAAGAAAGGAGGTGAGAAGTGAAAAAGAATCTTCACCTCCCGAGCAGGGTCCTAAATATGATAAGAAAACAGTTTAACCGCCTCTTTTTGCTTTCAGCAGCCTCTATGCTGCTGGCTTCCTGCAATGTGCATGAATGGCCGGAAGAGCTTGAGAGCAGCTATCCTTTCATCCTCTACATGAATTTCGACGATGCTCTCCTTCTATATAAGGAAGTGTATTACACAAGAGCGGACGATTCGCGAGCAGATTCCGACGGTCATGATATCCGCTATATTGTTAATGTCTACAGGGTGACGGATGAAAATGACAACAACCGTGATGTGTACCGTAGTTTCTCATTCACTCAGGGTTATGTTGCCAACCATGATTATCATGTGGCACTTTCCCTCCCGGAGGGTAGGTATCGGTTCCGGGTATGGAGCGACCATGTCGCTTCAGGCACTCAGACCGACCTTTATTACACCACAAGCGATTTCAGCGGTATTTATATCAATGAAAGTTCAGGCCATCCCGGTAACAACGAGATGCGCGATGCCTTCCGGGGAAATGCCTATGGTGAAGTGTATGATCCGGAACTTTATGAGATCCGCAACGGTGTAGCTCCCGACAATTCAGCCACTGCCGCCATGCAGCGTCCTATGGGCCGCTACGAATTCATTTCTACCGATATGGATGAATTCCTCGACAAGATAGTGGAAAGTGTAGATTCCCATATCCTTGAGTCATATATGCGGTCGAAAACGCGCGACTCGCGAGGAGAAGTTTTCTGGAATGGACTCACCCGCGACGAAGTGGCCGAAGTGGCCGGACTCGACAATTATAAGGTGGTGTTTTCCTACAACGCTTTTATGCCCGACACCTACAATCTTTATACCGACAAACCCTCCGACTCCGCTACAGGGGTGAGCTATAATGGTAAGATGAGTGTAGGCGACGAGGGTATGCAGATGGGCTTTGACTATATTCTGGTTGACGACCAGACCACCATGAATCTCAACATGCAGATTTATAACGGCGACGGCGAAATGATAGCAAACACCAACGGTGTGGAAGTTCCCGTGGTTCGCAGTAAGAACACTGTCGTTAAAGGTGCTTTCCTCACCGTAACATCAGGCGGAGGCGTCACAATCAACCCTGACTTCGAAGGCGACGACTTCAACATCGAAATAAAATAAGTTGTGAAGCTATAGACGGACACTCCGTGGCCGTAAACGGGAAGAACTTTTCCAAAAGTTCTATCAAAGGGATTTTTAGAAAAATCCCACCTATTATGAAGTCATGAAGAAAGCCTCAAAGAGGCTCCACAAATCAGAAAAATAACAAACTTAAACCTAATAAAAACGAAATGAAAAAATTAAACTATCTCCTTCTCAGCGGCGCCGCCCTCTTGTTGGCCAGCTGCTCCCAAGAAGAAGTTTTCACCTCCGCTAACAGCGAAAGTGTGATTATCACCCTAAATCTCGACACACCGCAGTTGAGAACTCGTGTTATTGCCGACGGAACTACTGCCAATAATCTTCAGGTTGTAATATATGAAAATACATCTGATGAAGGAATCAAATTAGTAGAGAAACTTCCTCTTATCTCCGATTTTAATAAATCAACTTCAGTATCTGTAAATCTACTAAAAGACCATAGCTATTCAGTAGGTGTTTGGGCTTATGCAGATGGCGCAGAAGATATATATTCTGTAGATTGGGAAAAAGGTGACCCCATATTATCTATCGATTATAGTAAAGTAAAAACTAATGACGAAAGTCTCGATGCTTTTTATGCGTTTGAAGATATAGGAAAGGCAACAGGTGATGGACCTATTGGGGTGCAACTTAAACGTCCATTCGCCCAGATCAATGTGGGAACATCCGACCTTGAAGCAGCCAAAGCAAAAGGTTATACAGTTACAAAATCATCCATCACGGTAAGTGCTGCCTATAATAAATTCAACCTCAAAGAAGGTGATATTACAGATGATGCTGAAGAGAAACCGGTAGCTTTCGATACAAATAACATACCGGAAAAAACTACTGATTATTTAATCTTTCCTGTAGAAGGTTATGACTATATTGCGATGGCATACGTTTTAGTACCTACTGACAATGGTATTACCGACATTACTTTCACATATACAGGTGAGTATGATGATCAGTCTGCTGATGTTGAGCATTCTCGTACAATTAATGCGGCCCCGGTAAAACAGAATTATCGCACTAATATTTTTGGCCGCGTTTTGACTACTCAGAATGACCTGGATGTAGAGATAGAAGATAGTTTTGATGGCGATGAACTCGCAAATCTCGAGGAGGTTTATAATGGTGTTAAACTCGATAAGATCACTCAGACATTCTTCGTAAGCAATGCTGACGGTCTTGGTTGGATTGCAGAGATTGTGAACGGAATCAGGACAGCTGATGAAGTGGAGTCTGACAATTATACTTATGGTGCAGCCGAGGTAGCATTCAAGGGTCAAACCATCAGATTGTCTTCCAACATAGATCTACAAGGAGTGAAATGGACCCCTATAGGTAATGAAACAAAAACTAATGGTGCTTCCATTAAGGCTTTTGCCGGAACATTTGATGGAGCCGGATATACTATCAGTAACCTTACGGTAGATGCTGAAGAAAACAATCATGCCGGTTTATTCGGTGCCACTAACAGAGCCACTATTAAAAATGTAACCCTTAAGAATGTAGATATCAAGGGCCATTATAAAGCTGGTGCTATCGTGGGCGATGGTTACAATGCTAAAATTGAAAATTGTAAGGTTATCGGAGGTCAGATAATCATAACTCCGTGGCAAAATTCTGCAGGTAAATGGGATGACGCTAATAACGTAGGTGGTATTGCCGGTTATCTTATTGGTCAACCTGAGACAGCTTATGCAAAAAATTGTTTAGTGAAAGATCTTACGATTTCTGCCTTCCGTAAAGTTGGTGGTATAGCTGGATCAGTTTCTGCTGCTGATGACAAACCGGCAGGACAGGAAACTAAATATGCCGAAATTTCAGGATGTACAGTTCAGAACACTCAAATCATAGCGGATATGACTAATACCGATTATGACGATTATGCTTCAAGAGTTCCCGATATAGGTAAGATCTACGGTATCAAATCAACTGATAAGGGTGAGATTGATAAGTGGGTGAAGATAGAGAACAATACAGCCGGCGACGATGTGACTACCGAAGTTATCACAGTTGCTTCTTCCAATGAAGAACTCAAAGCCGCTGTAAAAAATGAAGGCGCTACAATAATGCTTTCGGCCGGCGATTACACTGCTACGGGTTTTGCTAACAACATTACAATTATTGGTACTGAAGGTACTAATATCCATGTTGGAGGTAACAATGGTATGGCTAATGGCGTAACCTTCAAAAATGTTAAATTCATATATACAGGTAGTTATGCGGCCTTTACAGGTTGTCGCGATTTGACTTATGAAGACTGTGAATTTGAAGGAGAACCTTTCTCTTATGCAGCCAATGCTACCTACAAGGGCTGTACTTTCAATCAGACGGGAGACGCTTATGATATTTGGGCTTACACATCATCTCCTCTTGTGTTTGATGGATGCACGTTCAATAGTGCCGGTAAAGCTCTTCTTATCTATAATGAAGGGGGACAGCAGGACCAGAAGGTTTGGATCAAAGATTGTATATTTAAAGCCTCCAAAGCCGTAGCGGGTAAAGCAGCCATTGAAATATCATCACAATACCATTCTGTTGATGTTGTTATAGAGGGTTGTACTGCCGAAGGTTTTGGAACAGGTAATATCAGTGGTGAAACCCTTTGGAATGTGAAAAATGAAACTAATCCTGTAAAAGTAACAGTAGACGGAGTAGTAGTAAAAGAAAAGAAGTAAATCTTCCTATATCCTTGGCGGGGCGTGAGCCCCGCCGGGGAGCCAAAGAAAAGAATAAGTTAAAACCTAACAAATAAATTAATATGAAGAAACTTAATTATCTCTTACTTGGCGCAGCGGGTCTCATGTTGGCCTCGTGTGCTCAGGAAGACCTGGTGGGCAACACCGGCAACGGCGACGGCACAGCGAATGTGACCCTCAATTTGAATACTCCTAAATTTAATACACGTGCTGTCTCTGACGGCTCCACAGCTCAGAAACTTCTCTATGCAGTGTATGAGGTGAAAACTGAAAACGGTGAAACAAAATATAACCTTATCGATGAAGAAGGCTACTATTCGGGTAAAAATGAAGATGATGCTGAAAAAATCGAGATGAAGAAGACTATGACTATCAAGCTTCTAAAAGATCGCGAATATAAGGTGGCTTTCTGGGCTGAATCTCTCGATAATGCTGATGGCACCCCCACTAATCCTTATTACGTGGATTTCGAAGCTGATGGGGGTCCCGTGTTTACTATCGACTATAATGGCCCTGAGTATGCTATCGACAAGACCAGCTCGGAAGAACTCGACGCTTTCTATGCAACCGTAGATCTTAAAGTCTCCGGTGATGTGCAGCTTGATGTAGATCTGAAACGTCCCTTCGCACAGATTAATGTCGGCACAAACGACCTTGAAGCTGCTAAAAAATTAGGATATAAAGTAGAAACTTTGAAATCATATATGGTAGCTGACACCTATACCAAGATGACCCTTTTCGACGGCAATGTGTCAGGAAATATTTCTACTCATTCCAACCTTGCAAACGTAATTCCGGCTACGAACGAGAATTTCCCGGTGGATGGCTATGATTATCTTGCATACACCTACGTGCTAACTGACGACGAAGGTATGGTGATGAATGTAGAATTCGGTTATCAGTCAGAAGATGATGGAACTTTTCTTTCACGTAAAGTAGGTTCTGTTCCTGTAAAGCGTAATCACCGTACAAACATTTATGGTCAGGTATTAACAGCCAACAACGACCTGATGGTTGAGATCAAACCTGCCTTCGATGATCCGGATCTTGAACCTAATGCCCTCGAAGTGGCTGCAGCCCTCGGAGGAACAGCTGTGCTCGATGAAGACATAACTCTTGCAAAAGATAAAAGCATAACCTTTACCAAGGATGCTGTAATCGATATGAACGGCCATACCCTTTCAGGAGATAAAGAAGGTTTACTTATCTTAGATGGAGCGAATGTAACAATTAAGGGTAACGGTACTTTCAAAATGAATACTACTCGTGATGTCGATTTCCTAGTAGTAGTACAGAATGGGGGTACACTTACTATTGAAAATGGTACCTTCGTTGGTCAGGATGATGAAGTAGTTGTAGTTTATGACACTGGTGGATCTATTTATATCAAAGGTGGTACATTTACCAGACCGGATAATGGCGATTATGGAGCATTAGTACGTTGTTATGCTGCCGGCTATGACAGTGGTAAATCTAATATCTACATCACAGGCGGTACTTTCTATAACTGGAATCCCGATGGATATAAGTTAAGTGGTGTGCCCCATATCTACGTTCATGATGGTTACAAATCAGTAGAGAGCGAAGGTGAAAACGGCACCAAACTTTATACAGTGATGGCCGAAGATACAAAGGTTATTACTCCTTCAGATAATATTGCTGATGCGTTCAAAAATATTAAAGACGGAGATGTCCTCTTCATTGATGGAGACTGTAGTGCTACATCGCTCACAACATCCTTTCCGCAGGGAGTTTCCTTCACTGTGAAAGGTGTAAGTGCCGATCTATCTGAAATTCTCTTTGATTATGCTTCAGCAAAAGATTGTGAAATCACTTTTGAGAATATTACTATTCGTCCTGTTTATAATCCCACAAATCATACTGCTTCCGGTCTGAAAGGCATTAAAAAGGCTACTTTCAACAATGTAAATCTGGCTTGTGAATTTGCTATCTATTCCGGTGAAGTCACATTCAACGATTGCCAATTTACTTTCAACAAATCTACAGATGGTCAAAAGAAGGGTCGTTATGGCGCTTATATCTATGGTGGTGACATAACATTTAATAATTGCTTGTTTGATCAGTTATCCAACGACCAATCAAAATCAAAAGCTATTCTGGTTTATCCCTTCGGAGCAGGTGCTGACTCAACTGAAATGGGCGATGTTAATGTTAATAACTGCAATTTCATTGGCGGAAAGATTGCAAATGATTCCAATGCAGCTGTTGAAATTCACTCTGAAAAGGTAAGTGACGCATCACAAGTAGGTACTATCACTATCAATAACAGCACTTATGATGAAGAAGCTTATCCCGGTAAACTTTGGAGAGAGGTTAACGGAGCTAAACAATTCTTTAAAGTTGTGGTTGATGGCGTGACAGTTCAGGAGAAAGAACAATAAATCGTATTATCATCCTGTCGGGGCTTGCTGCCCCGGCAGGATACAAAAAAGAAACAGTTTCCTTCGGATGAGGTTTTGTCTACCGAAGGTGGGAGAAAATTTTATTATGGCGATCGGAAATTATAGAGCCCCGTTTATTGATTATACCAACAAAGGTATATTCATGATCACTATGGGCAAAGCTCCGTCGGCTCCCTTTTTCTCCTCGCTATATCGCACCGGGCTGCAGGATAAATATAAAGGCACCACAGTTAAATTCTCCCCCTTGGGAAGAATTATCTTCGATTTCATCAGGAGTTTCAATAATATTTATCCGGAAATGCGGATAGATCAGTTTGTGATTATGCCCACACATATCCATTTTATCCTAAATATTCGGAAAAAATTGGATCGCCATCTTGATTTCTTTATAGAAGATTTTAAAATCAGTATACATAGGGAAGCTGAGAATAGAGGGCTACTTGAAAGAAACCAATATCCTTTTCAGTTTGGATATGACGATCAATTCCTTATTCATTCCCGCTCCCTACATGATATGTATGTGTATATATGGGAGAATCCCTATAGGCTTTGGATGAGATGGAATCATCCGGAATTTTTCAGACGGATTTGTGACGGGAATATTTCAGGATGCCCATGTCAGTTTTATGGAAATCTCGAATTGCTGAAACATCCATTTAAATACTCCGTCGTGATCCATTCGGCCTATACTCAGGACAAGATTGATGACTTGGATAAGAAATGGCATTATGCCATTAAAAATGGAGGAGTGTTGGTTAGTGCCTTTGTAAATAAGAAGGAGAAGGTTTATAGGGATACGGCAATCAGGGAAGGCAGCAAAATAATCTTATTTCAAAATTATGGCTATAAGGAGAATGAGAAGCCAGGAGGATGGAAATTTGAGATGTGTGAGCAAGGAAATTTGTTGATCGTTTCTCCGAAATTCCCTCCTGATATTCCGATCATTGGAGGAAAGGATCATCCAACGACAAAGCTTCAGAATCGCTTTATGAATTCAATAATAGAAAGATTATAAAAAGCTCCCGAAAAGCTTATTTCCCTATATTCTGCACCAATAAACTCCCGCCTTCGGCAGACAAAACCCTCGCTCTAAACATTCTACACCACCAATAACAATACGAAAAAGAATAATAACCAAAAACAATAACGATAAAGGATAATAGCCTGCATCATCAATAACAATAAATAACAATAAAGAATAATAAACCCAAAAACTTAACAAAATGAAGAAACTTAATTATCTCCTTCTCGGAGCGGCGGGACTTGTGTTGGCCTCGTGTGCTCAGGAAGACCTGGTGAGCAACACCGGTAACGGCGACGGCACAGCGAATGTGAGCCTGTCGCTGAGTACTCCAAAAATCGGAACCCGTGCCTTTTCTGACGGTACAACGGCCCAAAAACTCCAGTATGCTGTTTATGAGGTGAAAGGGGCTGAGGGTAGCGAAACCTACACCCTCCTTAACAAAGAGGGTTATTGCTCTGACGAGGATGAAGCCGTTACTGAGATTCAGATGAAGAAGACTATGAATTTCAAGCTTCTCACCGACCATACCTATCGCTTTGTTTTCTGGGCTGAATCTATGGATAAAGATAACAAAGACACCAATCCCTATGAGATCACTTTTGCTGACAATAAGGCCGATCTTGCAGTGGATTACAGTAAATTGAATGGTGGAAATATTCTTTGTAACGATGAGAACCTTGACGCCTTCTATGGAGGTATCGATCTGAAGATTACCGGCGATGTAGCCATGGATGTGCCGTTGAAACGTCCGTTCGCACAGATCAATGTGGGTACCAAAGACTACTCAGACGCTCAAAAGCTTGGTTATCCCGCGACCGGGAATAAACTTCATTCCACCATCACTACCAAGTCTTATGGTATGATGAGCCTGTTCGATGGAGAAATCACAGGTGATCCCTACCCTGTACAGTTCTCTTTCGCTGAAGTTCCAAGTGCAGCCGACGGCACTTTCCCTGTAGCAGGATATGACTATCTTGCCATGACTTATATTCTTGTTCCGGATGCAGATGAAGTAGTTATGGATGTGACATTCAATTATAAGGAAGATGGAGAAACTCTGGATCATACCCGTATAGTTGGTTCGGTTCCGGTAAAACGCAACCACCGCACCAACATCTACGGCCAGATCCTTACAAGCGATGCCGACCTCACAATCCATATCGAGCCGGCTTACGACGATCCCGACTACGAGCCGTCAGCCCTTGAAATGGCAGCCGCCCTCGGCGGAACAGTTGAGCTCGACGCTAATGTAACTCTTCCTGAAAGCACACGCATTGATGTTCAGAAAGATTTGGTAGTTAACCTTAACGGCAAAAATATTACCGGAGCCTCCAATCTTGACGGGGTCTTCTTGGTTCGTCCGGGTGTGAATCTCACAATTAAGGGAGAAGGCACTGTCAAAGTGGCAGACAACGATGCAAATAAAGGTATTGCTGTTTGGAACTACGGTGGCACCATCACTATTGAAGGAGGGAATTATGAAGCTGCCGGAGATGAAACCTCTTTGATTTATTGCCAGTCCGGTACTATATATATTAAGGGAGGCACATTCAAGATTGATGGAGATCCGACATTTACATTAAATTGTAGAGATGCAGACTATAAGAGCGGCGAAGCGAAAATC
The DNA here is from genome assembly GCA_022509205.1 of Muribaculaceae bacterium. GTDB lineage: Bacteria > Bacteroidota > Bacteroidia > Bacteroidales > Muribaculaceae > Lepagella. Next base: position 15,393 of record JAFLTR010000047.1, read on the forward strand.
ATCGTAACCGGAGGCACCTTCTATAACTACGATCCTTCCAACTCTGCAAGTGAAAATCCTGAAGCAAGTTTCGTAGCCCCCGGATATAAAGTAGTAGAAACTGATGGCACCAACGGCGACAAGATTTATACCGTTATCCCTGATAATGTAAAAGCTGTTACTACTATGGACGAGGCTATGGAAGCTGCAAAAAATGGTGAAGACGTTATTCTTGTAGGAGATATTAAAGAAATGCCCAATACAAATGTTTATGGAACTAACTGGGCTGCAATTATTCAAAACGGCGGAACAATTGATGGTAACGGTCAAACTTTGAGTACCACAAATTATACCAATTCTTCAAATGGTAAAGAGAATTATGGTATTTGGACCTCAGGAGGTACTATCAAAAATCTTACGATCGTAAATGCTTTCCGTGGCATTTACGCTGCAGAGAAAATGACAGAGGATTTGATTATTGATAATTGTGTCTTGAAGAGTGCCTATACACTGAATACAGCCGGTTCAAATTACGATGATTACACACTTACTGTTACAAACTCAGATCTTTATGGCTGGACAACTTGGGCTGCCTTTAAGAGTGCTGAATTCACAAATTGTAATTTCCTTCCGAGTGTAGCTTGGCCTAATACAAAGGCCTACTGGTTGGCTCGTGCTTATGTCCCCACAGTTTTCTCTAATTGTAAATTCGACAAAGATTTTACTATCAGCCTATGTCCTGACAATGATGATGTAGTAGCTACCCTCAACAATTGTACAGTAGATGGTCAGCCCCTGACTGCTGATAATATCCACTTTGAATTTATGTTCTATAAGGTTGCAACAGAAAAAGGACAGCCGGTGCTTGTCCACTATAACGAAAATGCTACTATCAATTACGTAATTGATGGCAAACCTTATACTGCTAAATGCCCCGGTCTTCAAGAAGGAGATGGTGCCCATTCACATGAATGGAATGATTTTGTAGTTGAATAATTAATGTTTCTTCAATAATAGTCCTGGCCGGGGTTGCCTCCGGTCAGGATTCTAAATAAACAGGGCGGGAAGCGGCTTGCAGCCGGCACAGCTCCGAACAGGCGACCAAGGTCGCGGGGGGAAAGGGGTAGATGGAGAAAATTGGGGGAAAGGGGCGAAGGAGAAAAAGGAGGGCAAAGGGAATAAAGGGGAAATTGGTGAGAGTGGGAGAAGGGAGCAAGGTGAACCAGGGGGAAAAAGGGAAAATGGGAGAATTGGGATAAGGAGGGAAAAGGGAGAGGAAGGAGCCACCGGGGATTGGAAGGGAGGCTCCAATAAAATCGCTTCGGCGATTTGGTTCGGTGCTGTGGAAATGCAATGCCTTAGTGTTTAATCCTCGGATATGGAGCTTTAATCTTTTAATGTCTGTAAATCGATATGGAGCCAACGTCTTCTGTTTTTTCTGATAGCCTTAAGGCAATAGATTTCAAGCATAGTTATGAGCGACGGAAGAATGATCATGATTATAGGGCTCCTTTTAAATATCATATAATTCTAAAGAAGAATAAGGAATTTAGGGAATTCGGCAAAATTATCGGTGACGCTTCAATTGCGCCCGGACACCGTGGATGTGCGGAAATTGACTATACACCTATAGGACAGGTGATAAAAAAAGAATTATTTGATTTTAATCAGAATTTCCCCGGTATTCAGAACCTGCAATTTCAGGTTATGCCGGATCATGTCCATGTGTTATTGTGGGTGAAAGAGAGGCTTCCCAAACATCTTGGCAATTATATCGGAGATTTTAAACGGAGAGTGGCAGAAAGATATTCACGACGTGTGAGGAAGGAATATTCTGCCAATGATATCTTCAATCCTAACTATACCGACAGGATTATCTGGAGTTTTATCAAGATAGAGACAATTGTCAGATATATTTCTGAAAATCCTCATCGGCTTGCAATGAGACAGCAATATCCTCAATTTTTTAAAAGGATAAGAAATCTTAGAATCGGGAATGATGAAGTGGAAGCTTATGGGAATCTTTTTCTTCTTCGGAATCCGGATAAAATGTCTTTGATAATTCATCGTGTATATAACAATGAAAAGAGGATCAGTGTGGCTGAAGATTGTTTATGCCATTGTCTGGAGGGAGGAATCATAGTTTCGGCAGCTATCCATGAAGATGAAAAGCTTATATGGAATTTTTGTGAGAAGGCAGGGGGTAAATTCATCCTTATTCAGGCAGAGGAATTCGGACAAGTCTATAAACCATCGGAAAAATTATTCC
>JAFLTR010000048.1 GCA_022509205.1 Muribaculaceae bacterium
AATGATGAAAACTTTAGCTTTCCTATTTCTTTATGTAGCCGTAATAGGAATTGGAGGTATTATTATGGTATTGATAGGTCTACCCCTTAAAGATAGCTTCTTTATCTCTTTATCAGCGGTATCAAACACAGGACTTGGAACTGACATAAGCGGTATTAACGGAGATTTCGGACTGCTTCCTGATGTGGCTAAATGGATTTTGTCTTTACTGATGCTTGTAGGACGTCTTGAACTTTTCACTATCCTCATTCTTTTCTTCCCCTCTTTCTGGAGAAAATAAGCGCACCCTTTTTGGATTGGGAAACCAATAAAAGCGACATAAATTTAAGAATGGTATCTTTAAAAGGGAGCTGAAAAATTAGAATCTAATTTATTCTGAAGAGTCTGAATGTGTTATCGAGAAGATTAAACATAAAAATTTTCCCTGAAAGTATTTCCCCTTTTTCTATAATACATTTAATAACTTCAGAAGCCTGAATAGAGGCACAAAGAGCAGCAGCCGGACCGAATACTCCTCCTATGGAACAAGGAAGAAACCCCTCCCCGTCCGCCTCTCCAAAGAAATCCTCAAATCGCGGATCATCAGGCATAAATGTCATTACCTGTCCTTCAAAACCTTTTACTCCACCTATGCAACATGGTTTTCTACAGGAAGCTGCCATCTCTCCTATCATTCTCTTTGACTCCGGATTGTCAGTAGCATCCACAATGAAATCAAATTCAGGAAACATTTCTGCCCCTATCCGTGAGGTAATAATTTTATTATAAAGAATAACTTTTACTCCCGGATTCAAATTATTTATTTTTTGTCGTAATAATCCTGCCTTGGATATTCCGGCCTCTGAAGTGGTGTAAAAGAATTGTCTTTGAAGGTTTGAAAGATCCACGGTGTCATAATCAGCAATGCCGATCGTCCCTACTCCGGCGCCGGCAATTTGCATGGCAACCATTGATCCTAATGCACCACAACCGATTACCAGAACTTTTGAATTTAAAATCTTAAGCTGTCCCTCTTTCCCGATTTCCGGTAGAGCAATCTGGCGCGAATAACGTAACTTATCTGCTTTCACTTTATAACTTATCAAACAGTCTTGTTTTTCATTGAGATCAAAGCCTGAGGAACATCAGCGATATGGACATCCATTTGAGGGAACGGGAATTCAAATCCATTTTCCGGCAATTCCTTATAAAATTTCTCAGTCATTGCAAAGTAAACATCCCAATAATTAGAATTATGAGTCCATGCCCTTATCACAAAATTCACACTACTATCAGCCAACTCCATAATTGCTACAAAGGGAGGACGTTCAACATTTAGATCCGTAGTGGACGGCAATGCTGTGGTAGTTTTTAATTTTGTCTTTAACTCCTGTTGTTTTTTTCTTTTTCTTGTAACCAACCTCTTCCAAAAAGACTTCTCTTCCTCTTCACAATCAGGATCCTCAGGTGGACAATCATTTTCTTTTTCTTCCGTAGCCAATTCAGCCAAACGTGCTTTCCTTTTATCCATATCGTCCTGAAGTGTACTTGTAACAATTCGTTCATCACTTAGAAGGATTTTCATAAAAGTCTCTTTAGCCTTTTGGTAATCACACCCGTAACAAAGTCCTATCTTCCAATCGACTCTCCTGTAAGATTCAAATGAATAATTATTAATTGATCCTGTGGATAATCCTCCATTAGGAATTATAATAGTTTTATTGTCAGTTGTGTTAATGACAGTGTGGAAAATCTGGATCTCTTTTACAGTACCGGCAAAACCTTGAGCCTCGATATAATCACCAACCTTATATGGTTTTAACAGAAGTATGAGCACACCGCCGGCAAAATTCTGAAGCGTTCCGCTTAAAGCCATACCTATTGCTACACCGGCCGATGCAAAAAGAGCGAGGAAGGAACTTGTCTCGATCCCGAGAATACCCACTATGGTGACTATGAGGATAAAATAAAGGACTATCCTCACTAATGACAAAATAAACGTCATCAGCGAGGCATCCACATCATTAGCAACCATTAATTTTCTGACAAATTGGAAAAGCTTGCTGATGATGAATTTACCCAAATAAAACACAAAAGCTGCTATCAGCAGCTTGAATGCAAAGTTTACAGCTCCGTTCGCAATTGTAGTTATCGCATCATCGAAACTTAATCCTTTCAATGCGTCCCAACCCTTATGGGCACTGTCGGTTTTGTCTGGCAGATCAACGATCGGTAGATCCTGAGTCTGAATCATCTCAAATCCGTTTTAATTAATTATTGTTTTGCGGGTCGATAAAAACTCTTTGAAACCAATCTAAGGATTTATAATATTCCTCTTTCAGATATTCATCCGTATTATTATAAAGAGACGGATCCTTGAAAGAGTAGAGATGTGTGGAAATTCCCGAAAACCTCTCAGGATCCAGATTCAACTTTATGTCATAGTAATTTCCTTTGGTTGTGTTTTTATATAAAATCCATTTATCCAAAGTCTGATCTAACTCACCCTTAGTCAATTCACCTCCGTTTTGTTGAGCCATATATATGGTATATTCCCCCAAATCATAGAAGGGTCCTGTGGGCGACCTGGAATATTTCTTTAGCAGATCAGCATCCACCATCATTCCAATCGTGTAATATTCACTACAGAAATCTGCAAATTCTTCTATAAGACTCATATCCGTGACAGCAATAGTGGCGAATGTTCCGTCATAATATTGAAAGAAAGTGTCGGCAGCTTTTAACAGGTCGGGATTTTGACCAACCATATCCTGGAGAACAAGATGATAAGGCAACCCGTTGTCAAGGACTTCCGTAGGATAACCTACATAATATTTACACTTGTTTCTTAACTGATAGATAGATTCAATGTTACTCATGTAGCATGAATCAAACCAGATGTAATGGAATAAATGGTCAGGAATAGCAAGAGCCAGTTCGTCGATATTTATCTGTTCATAGCGTGAGTCTGTAGTTGTCTTGTCCTGGCCGAAAGAATATAACATCGGAGGTTGTAGGGTTTCTGAAGATTTAGTAGACAACCCGAATGGTTGTGAAGCCGTGCTATGGGACCAGAACACAAGCCCGTAATTCTTTGCTGAAAAATTTGCAGTTACATAACTGATCACTTCTGAAATCCGCTCCGGATTCAATGGTGAAATCTCTGTAGAGAATTTCTTTATCTCTTTCCAACCGTAAGGAGATTCTTTGTCATCGGTGTCCACAAGTTTAATCAGTGAAATATCTCCATTACCGGTATACCGATTTTCCTCTTGGTCATATTCATAGACTGTCTGAAAAATCAAAACATTATTGTTTTTAAGGTCGATTTTAGAGGCCGCTTCCAACATTTCCCGCTTATCAGCTACGAGATTGCCTGACAAATTATTGGTAGCCACGGCATAAATCAATACAGTAGACTCGCTCGGTTTTTGGGGGTCGACAAAGGGCGAATCATTTGGTTCGTCTTGCTGACAAGAAGAAGCCATCGCAGCCATCCCAAAAATGGAAGAAGCCATCAAAATATATTTAGCTATTTTTTTCATCTCTGAAGTATTGTCTATGAATTATTACAAGGATTAGATCCATTTAATAAACGTTATTAAGCTTTTTAATATTGCACGCCAAATCTATTGCTAATTCAACATTCGGAATAGACTCAAGAAAAGCATTTTCCTTTCCAAATTCTTAAAATGACACAATCATTTAACAATATTTTGTTAAATTTTACGTTTAACGTTAAAAGAAATTAAACTATTTGCAAATTTACTTGTTTAAATAATAGAAACCAAATTTAGCAGACAGCTCTGTTTCAAGATGAAAAAATCTATCATTTGGTTATTGACGAGCGTGATGGCAATCACATTTGGAGCGCTTCTATATTTTCAAATTATGTATCTTGAAAATATGGTAAAGATGCGTGATGCCCAATTCTCTGAAATAGTGTTACGATGCCTTTCATCAACAGGGTCTTATCTTGAAAAACGAGAGACTATGCATTTCCTGCAGGAAGATATCGCTGTGATGGAGTCAAGTATTATGGATTTTAACAATGGCTCTCAAACGTTCGGATTATCTTCCGAAGTGATTGATTCAATAAATGGATTAATATCACGGCAATCGAAGGAATTAGGTTTTAACAATTCTTTTGAATCTCAGATTGGAAAGACAATTTCTGTTGATAATATTCAAAGCCGATACCAGAATATGCAACAGACATTGAGAGACCAGTATTTATATCAGAAGGGACTTTTAAATGAGGTGATCCTGTCAATTTTGCGAGATTCGGGAAATCGTCCGCCTAAAGAAAGAGCTGATTCTACAATCATCAGAGACTATCTAAGAAATGAGCTTGAGGAAAGCGGGCTAAAAATACCTTTTAATTTTTCTGTCACCAACAACCGTGGTCAACTGATATATACCACAAATAAGTTTGAAAAAGAATCACCAAAAAATCTTTATTCTCAAACTTTATTTCCGAACACCGGTTCTCCCTTACGCCTGAATGTTGAATTCCCCCAGAAAAACAAATATATCTTTTCTTCTGTGAGATTCATTATTCCGACTTTGATTTTCACAGTGATATTGTTGATAGTCTTTCTTATCACTATCATCATGGCATTTCGTCAAAAGAAACTTTCGGAAATAAAAACTGATTTCATCCACAATATGACTCATGAGCTGAAGACGCCGATATCCACTATTTCCCTTGCATCCCAAATGCTCAACGATGCTTCGGTAAGGAAATCTGAGGCTTCCCTCAACCGACTTGCCGGTGTGATTTCCGATGAAACAAAAAGGCTTCAATTTCAAGTAGAGAAAGTGCTCCAGATGTCTGTTTTCGATAATTCCGACGCCTCTGTGAAACTCACTGAAACCGACGCAAACCTTGTGATTCAAAATGTAGTAGATACTTTCAAGATAAAGGTTGAAAAATTTGGAGGCACCATTACAACACAATTGAATGCTGAGAATTCTTTTGTGAATGTAGACCAGATGCATTTCACCAACATTATTCATAATCTTCTGGACAATGCTGTAAAATATCGTGATGAAGATCGGGCACCTGTCTTGGCAATTAAGACTTTCAATCCAAATGAGACTACATTGCAAATTAAAGTTAAAGACAACGGCATGGGGATAAAGAAAGAGGATCTCAAGCGGATTTTTGAAAAGTTCTACAGGGTGCCCACAGGTAATAGGCATGATGTAAAGGGGTTCGGACTGGGGCTCGCTTATGTTAAGAAAATGGTTGAAATTTTCAAAGGCTCTATAAGCGTTGAAAGTGATTACGGGAGAGGGTCAACCTTCATAATCACTCTCCCTCTTGCATAACTACATTTAAATAAGGATTTTAAGCCTATGGGATATAACTACAAAAGATTAAGATTTAACTAAAAATAATATAAATCGATTAAAAAATTAAAGCTATGGAAGATAAAGTAAAAATTTTATTATGCGAAGATGATGAAAATCTTGGAATGCTTCTTCGTGAATTTCTGCAGGCCAAAGGGTTCAATGCAGATTTATGTGCAGATGGAGAGAAAGGTTATAAGGAGTTCCTAAAGGGGAAATATGACCTATGCGTGCTTGATGTGATGATGCCCAAGAAAGATGGATTCACTTTGGCTCAAGAGATACGGAATGTCAACAGCGAGATTCCTATCATTTTCCTGACGGCGAAAAATCTGAAAGAAGATATACTCGAAGGGTTCAAACTCGGTGCCGATGATTATATCACCAAACCTTTTTCTATGGAGGAACTCGTTTTCAGAATCGGGGCCATACTACGACGTGTGAAAGGTAAAAAGGATAAGGAAGTGACTCTTTACCAAATTGGGAAATATACTTTCGACACCCAGAAACAGGTGCTTATTTCTAAAGATAAAACCCAGAAACTGACCACTAAGGAATCGGAACTTCTTGCCTTACTGTGCCAACATATCAATGAGATTCTTGAAAGAAATTTCGCCCTCAAGAGTATCTGGATAGATGATAATTATTTCAATGCCAGAAGCATGGATGTCTACATTACAAAACTAAGGAAACTTCTGAAAGACGATCCCTCAATCGAGATTATCAACATTCATGGTAAAGGATACAAATTGATAGCTCCGGAGACAAAAGAAAACTAATAAGATGAAAATATTGTATTTTCTCTATCATTGGTTGATAGCTTGCCCTATATTCGTAATATTAACGGTCATAACCGCTATTACTACAAGTCTGGGTTCACTTCTCTTTAATGTGGATTTTTTCGGTTATTGGCCACCCCATTATTGGTCTAAACTGACATGCTGGATATTCCTCATTAGAGTAAAGGTGGTGGGGAAAGAAAATATCGAGAAAAAAACTTCCTATATTTTTGTAGCCAATCATCAGGGAGCATTTGATATTTTCACCATCTATGGTTTCTTGGGTCATAATTTCAAGTGGCTGATGAAGAAGAGCCTTGAGAAAATATTTCTTGTGGGAGCAGCCTGTCGGCATGCACGTCATATATTCGTGGATGATTCGAATATCGCTGCCATAAAAACCACTATCTCTCAGGCAGAAGAAACCTTAAAAGATGGGATGTCTCTTGTGATATTCCCCGAAGGAAGTCGCAGTTGGGATGGTAAGATGATCCCATTTAAAAGGGGGGCTTTTATGCTTGCGGCAGAGTTCAATCGGCCTGTGGTGCCGGTGACAATCGAAGGAAGCTTTTCCAGGCTTTCCCGTTTTGCCAAACAAGTGTCACCGGGATTGATCACTCTGACTATCCACAAGCCGATAACTCCCGGGCCTAAGGGTTTCAATACTAAACAACTTATGGCTCAATGTAGGGAAAATATTGAATCGGCCCTTAAAGAGGAAAATAAAGGGATAAGCCTGGGGAATCCCTCAGAGAGTTAGACGAAGAATCATCCAAGGGTCTCAGAAGATGTATAAAATAATAAATGGATTACAGAGTGAAATGGAGAGAAACCCTCAGCCCACTGTGATCCACTCCCGGAGTATTCCTATAGGAAAGTCTCCACACATAGTCCACTCGGAGCACGGATAGAATATTATCTATTCCTGCTCCGATTTCCATATATGGCATACTTCTCATTTTCATTGCATGGGCATCAGGGGGGAATTCCAATAATTCAGAATTGAATTTCGGATTATTGCGGTCACTCAGTGTCCCCATCAAACCTTTAAAGGTTATGACCTCCCTGATTTTTAATTTCTTGATTAATGGGAGATGATTGAACAGAATACCATTGCCAAAATAAGTCATATCTATTGAAGCGTAGGCATCATTGGCAAATTCCATAGGATCAAGCAGGGAGTAGCTTTCCGGTTGAATAGTATATGAAAGGTTAGCATTTGGCCAAAGTAGAGAGGGGAAATATACAGCACTCCATACCTTACCGGCTTTGGCAAGCACATCAAGATAACCGAAAGCGGAAAACCAGAATCTTTTTTCCACCGAAAATTCTGTGATATTTGTAGTGTAGGCCGAACCGAGGAAACCTTTAGGTCCATATTGATGAGTCAATCTTAACACCCATGGGTCCATGTTAATAGCATGACGATGTGACCTTCCCTGGATAAATTTCTCTCCTTTTGCCCATCTCAGAGAAATATTAAATAAAGTTTGTTTATAAGAAGGGATGACCTGACCGGTCACCTTTTTGAACTCAATGTTTGGAGTGGCGATCTGTTGCGTATATTTCAATCCTGCTTCAACTGAAAAATTATTTCTCAATTCAAGGACATACCCACCTTGAGCCATCCTGCGGTTGGTGTAGAGATTATTGGCTTTTCGAGCAAGTGATAAGACAAAGTTGTATGAATTGGTGAAATTATAGCTTTCTCCAATCAGATCCTGATCATAGGAATAAGATGCATAAAATCCATGACGTGGCCATTCATAGGCGTATCTTTTCTTTCGAGTGAAGGAATATTCAATCGTTCCACTGTAACGGAAATCATGGGTTTTAGTGGCATAGGCAACATGTCCCTTCAAAAAAAGATGTGGATTAAGTGCAGCCGTGGTCATTCCTCCCAGTCGGAATCTTACTCCTTCAGAAGAACTATAGCTGATTAGAGAATTGATAGGACCGATATCAAACTTGCTGGGTTTCCATGTTCCGACGTACCCACTCTCAAGAATTCTTATAATTTTCTCCCCCCAATATAACACCTTGTTTTTTCTTGCCTCTATCATTATATTACCCATTCTGGCTTCCGCCGGAGTGAGCGGAACCATTCTTTTCAAATCCCAGAATTGGGCTGTTGCATCTATTGAATCCCGAATACTAAGTTCATCTCCAAGTTTATGGTAAAAATCTTTGAAATCCTCTCGGGGTTGGTAGCTGAAATTATCATAAGCAGTGGTCTTTCTTCCATAAAATTCCGGGGTTCCGGGTAAGACTCGCATTTCCACCACAACATCATCATAAGTCTTCTGTCTGTTACCCAGGCTATCTTTTACAAAACTTTGGTTAATATAAAGATTACGCAGGAAATTTAGATTTATGTCATGAGGGGTGCGCATTGTTAATTTCTTCACAAACATAGTAGTGTCAGAAACCGGAACGTATATCTTACCGTTAAATCCCATTGATTGTGCGTTATGTGGCACAAAGGAAAGCTCAATACATTCCTCATTTCCAACAAAAACCGTATCTGTAAGGTAATATTTATAAAAATCCGGTCCGATTGAGGCGAGTGGGCTCACAAACCGGTTCTGAAGAATATTTATACTTCCATCGTAGACATCTATTTCCTTAATTACATCTTCCAAAAGAATTCTGATATTTTCCTGGTTGAAAATCTCATCAATTCCATCGGAACGATATGCTTGAATTATTTCTTTATCGGCTTTCGGATTCTGACTTATAATACGAGTGGAATATTTCTCTTTCAGACTTAAATCAAGCAAACGGGATCCCGTATAATTGGATGTATCGACATAATTTTCTAAAAATTTAACCTTTTTAGACATAAATCCGGAATCAAACTGACCATTAAAATTATTTATAGCCAGCAATGTTTTCTCATATTTGTCATAACTGTAAAAAGGTTCCTTTTCCGGATTGTATTTCTTCGTTTCTTGTCTTAATTTATTTACGAAATCAACAGCCGGATTATTCTTTTTAGAATATTTCTGTTTTTTGGGTTTTACAAAAACTTCCTGAAGATCATGTTCAGTAGGATGCAAAAGTACAATCAAAACAGTGTCACTTTCTCCTATTATAAAAGGTTTGTTGTTATAACCAACGTATGATGATTCAAGAGGTTCATGACGAAGGAATTCCGGGATTATCACCCTCCCATGTTCGTCAGTGACATAACGTCTTTTCTTGTTTTCGACACTTACAATATTTGCAAACGGTAAAGTCTCTCCTGTAATCGAGTCACGCAACTCTACAATGCTTCTACCCTCCGCCATAAGCGTGGTGAGCATTAGTAAAATCAAGGACAAGACCCTCCACATATATAAAAAGATATACTTCACCGTAATTATTAACGGAAAAAATAATGATTTGGTATAAAAAAACTCCGTATCAGCAAGCTATACGGAGTTTAAAATTCAAAGAAAGGTTATACCATTGCGGGTCATTCTTCCAACCCTGCTATCGGAGCATATTCCAAGGTCGGTTTTTCTTCCCCCTCCTTATAATTCACCTTGATACTTCCACCAATTTTTCCTTCAGCATTTAGAGAAAGCATAAGTTCTGCCAACTCATCTTCCAGATATTTCTGGATAGATCTCTTTAATGGTCGAGCACCAAAATTTCTATCATACCCTTTTTCAGCCATGAAATTCTTAGCTTCATCTGAAATCTCAAGATTGAATCCAAGTTTTTCCACTCTCGAATAATAATCCTTCAATTCTATGTCAATGATTTTGATGATAGCATCCTTGTCAAGCTGGTCGAACATGATAATATCATCAACACGGTTAAGGAATTCCGGAGAAAAAGCCCTGTTTAAAGCTTTTGATATTACTCCTTGAGCTTGTTGTTTCGTCACTTCTTCCGTGTTGAACCCAACACCACCACCAAACTCCTTCAATTGTCGTGAACCGACATTGCTGGTCATAATAAGGATAGTATTCTTGAAATCTATTTTCCGGCCAAGTGAATCTGTAAGTCTTCCCTCATCCATCACTTGCAACAATAGATTGAAAACATCAGGATGAGCTTTCTCAATCTCATCAAGAAGAACAACTGAATATGGATGTCTTCTGACCTTTTCCGTTAGCTGGCCACCCTCTTCGTAGCCGACATATCCCGGAGGTGCACCGACGAGTCTGGAAACAGTGAATTTTTCCATAAATTCACTCATATCCATCCTGATTAAAGCATCTTTGGAATCGAATAGATATTCCGCAATTTTCTTTGCAAGGTGGGTCTTACCCACACCTGTGGGTCCAAGAAACATAAATACTCCAATTGGTTTCTCCGGATTCTTAAGACCGATTCGGTTTCTTTGGATAGCTTTGACTACCTTTTTTATTGCATCGTCCTGACCTATTACAGAACCTTCAAGGGTGTCGCCCATTTTGAGGAGTTTTGTACCCTCAGCTTGAGCTATCTTCTGGGTAGGCACTCCGGTCATCATTGCAACGACATGAGCCACATTTTCTTCATCTACTGTCTGACGTTCACTGTCAATTCTTCTTTCCCAGTCCTGTTTAGCCTTTGCCAGTTCCGCTTTTTTCTTTGTTTCTGTATCCCGAAGTGTAGCTGCCATCTCAAAATTCTGGGATTTAGCAGCTGCAAGTTTCTGCTCGGTTATCTCTTCGACTTCTTTCTCAAGCTTTTCAATCTCTTCGGGCACAACAACATTAGAGATATGAACCCTGGACCCTGCTTCATCTAATGCATCAAGTGCCTTGTCAGGGAAATTTCTGTCGCTAACATATCGCTGTGTAAGTTCTACACAAGCCTGAAGAGCTTCATCCGTGTAATTCACATTATGATGTGCTTCATACTTGTCTTTCACCCTGCGTAAAATCTCGAGAGTCTCCTCCGGACTGGTCGGTTCAACCATAACTTTCTGGAACCTTCTTTCAAGAGCCCCGTCCTTCTCTATATTCTGACGGTATTCATCCAGAGTTGTAGCACCCACACACTGGATCTCTCCTCTTGCAAGAGCAGGCTTCAACATATTTGCCGCATCCATAGACCCGGGAGATCCTCCCGCACCCACAATAGTGTGTATCTCGTCTATGAAAAGTATGATATCGGGATTCTTCTGCAATTCATCAAGCACAGCCTTGATTCTTTCCTCAAATTGACCTCTGTATTTAGTACCGGCAACCATGCCTGCCATATCAAGACCAATCACACGCTTGTTGAAAAGCACACGGGGCACTTGATGTTGCACTATCCGGAGAGCCAGCCCTTCTACAATAGCAGACTTGCCCACTCCCGGTTCTCCAATTAAAACCGGATTGTTTTTCTTCCTACGTGAAAGGATCTGAGCGAGACGTTCAATCTCCGTTTCACGTCCTACAACCGGATCAAGAGAACCCTCTGAAGCAGCTTTGGTCATATCATAACCAAACTTGTCTAATGCCGGAGTATCTGTCTTCTGGCCCTTTCCTCGCTGGCCTGAATTTTCACTTTTCCCGCTTCCACTGAATTGACCGAAAGGTGACATCTCTTCTTCATCTTCATCCTCCTCATCACCAAAGTTTTTTCCGGCATTAGGAGAATTCAGATCAGCTATGTTCTGAATACTGATATCAAAATTAAGATATTTTTCCTTTATCGTTTTCAAGACCTCGCTGTCCATGGCCCTCTGGTCATGGATCAAAGCAAGTAAGATATGCTCTCCCGAAACAATATTGGCATTCATTTTTCTGGCCTCCGACACTGCAAGATGCAAATGGCGAATAGCAGAAAGGGAAATACGGAAGTGTTGCTCGAACAAAGTAGTGCTTTCTTTGGGAGCTGAAGCATTCCGCAGATATCCTTCAAGTTCTTTTTCAATTTCATCTACAGGAACATGCAGATGGTTAAGTATCTTAAAGGCGTATCCATCCTGATTATGCAATGCGCCAAGCACAAAATGCTCGCTCAAAATAATCGGTGAATTAAATTTTTTAGCTTCATTATAAGCAGTTTCCAATATTGGACGGAACTGCCTGGAATAATCATTTTTCATTAATCTATCTGGAATTTTTACCTATAAAACTTTTCTAACTGACTTTTTATTGCAAATTGTGTGCCAATATTCAAAAGTACTTAAAGTTACAACTCCATGCCTTAATAAAAGCGTGCTTAGTAAATACCTGCTTAGTAGAATATTTATATATATCGTTAGATTTGTAGTATTAAATTGCGCTTCTTTTCTTTACAGATTCAAGAATTCTACTATTGTTTAAAATACGAGAGGCATAAAAAAATAAAATGCAATTATTCTTGACCATGTTCATTTTCTTACTTTGAATATTTACGTTATTGCAATTTATTTTAATTAAGCCACATATAGATTTTTGAAAAGTTTTCCAAATTATTTTTTAATTTATTATTATTCAAATATTTATAAAATTCACAACCATTAAAAGTTTCCCAAAATAAATTTTAACAAAAATTTATAAGAAATAATTTGCCCATAATTATCAATTATTGTAATTTCGCTCCCGGTTAGGTCACCCTTAATTTAAAAATTTATTAAATCTATAAATTCAAATGATTCATACGGTTGAAAAACGTGACGGCAGAATTGTCGGGTACAATGAAGAAAAAATTAAAGCCGCAATCCGTAAGGCCATGCTTGCCACTGAAACAGGAGAAGATGAGAGCCTCATACAAAAAATTTCCGACCGTATTGGGATGTATGGTGAGGAACGAATGACTGTAGAGGAAATTCAGGATCGTGTGGAATTCGAACTTATGAAGTCCTCCCGCAAAGATGTAGCAAAAAGATACATAGCTTATCGCGACCAACGTTCAATTGCCCGCAAGGCTAAAACTCGCGACATGTTTCTTGAAATAATCAATGCCAAAAATAATGACATTACGCGGGAAAATGCAAACATGAATACCGACTCTCCCGCCGGCATGATGATGAAGTTTTCTACTGAAACGACCAAGCCTTTCGTAGATGACTATCTTTTGTCGCCTGAGGTTAAAGAGGCATTGAAAAACAACTATATTCATATCCACGACAAAGACTATTACCCTACTAAGAGCCTTACCTGTGTTCAACATCCCCTTGACAACATATTGAGTAACGGTTTCGTTGCCGGACATGGTGAATCACGTCCAGCAAAAAGAATTGAGACCGCAAGTGTAATAGCTTGTATTTCTTTGGAGACCGCCCAGAATGAAATGCATGGAGGCCAGTCTATTCCGGCTTTCGATTTCTATCTCGCTCCTTACGTGCGTTCAAGTTTCATTGAAGAGATAAAGAACCTGGAAGATCTTACCGGTGAAGATCTCAAGGATCTTTATAATGTGGAGATAAAAGATTTTATCAAAAAAGACCTGAACGGGCTTTCGGGGAAAGAAAGGATGATTCAGCACTCCATAAACAAGACTGTGGAAAGAGTGCACCAGGCAATGGAAGCTTTTATACATAATATGAACACGATCCATTCAAGAGGTGGCAACCAGGTTGTGTTTTCATCCATTAATTATGGCACAGACACTTCTGCTGAGGGAAGATGTGTGATCAGAGAAATACTTAATTCCACTTACGAGGGCGTGGGTAATGGTGCTACGGCAATTTTTCCGATACAGATTTGGAAAAAGAAAAGAGGTGTAAGTTATCTTCCCGAAGATCCTAATTATGACCTTTACAAACTGGCCTGTAAGGTTTCGGCAAGAAGATTTTTCCCTAATTTTCTTAACCTTGATGCGTCATTTAATCACAGTGAAGACTGGAAAGCAGAAGACCCTAAAAGGTTTATCCATGAGGTAGCCACTATGGGCTGCCGGACCCGAGTTTTTGAAAACCGATTTGGGGAAAAAACATCTATAGGCCGTGGAAATCTTTCTTTCACCACTATTAATATCGTACGTCTTGCCTTAGAGTGTAGGAATATCGAAGATAAATCGAGAAGAATCGACAAATTCTTCGAGAAACTGGATAAAGTGCTTGAGCTGACTGCCCGCCAACTCGATGAACGGTTCCAATTCCAAAAGACAGCGCTTGCAAAACAATTTCCCCTTGTGATGACCTCTTTATGGAACCATGCCTCAATTCTGAAACCAAACGAAACAATTGAAAAGGTTATAAACCAGGGTACATTGGGAATAGGATTCATTGGCCTTGCAGAGACATTAATAGCCCTGACCGGCAAGCACCATGGTGAATCTGAAGAGTCTCAGGAGCTTGGTTTGAAAATTGTAACCTATATGAGAGACCGGGCAAATGAATTCTCCAATCGTTATGGACATAATTATTCCATACTTGCAACTCCTGCTGAGGGACTATCCGGCAAATTTACTAAGGTAGACCGAAAGGCTTATGGGGAGATTCCGGGGATTACTGACAAGAATTATTATACAAATTCAAATCATATACCTGTATATTATCACTGTTCACCCCGTCATAAAGCTAAAATAGAGGCTCCTTATCATGATCTGACAAGAGGGGGCCACATATTCTATGTAGAGATAGATGGCGATGCAACCCATAATGAGGAAGCAATTATGCAAATCGTGGATCTGATGGATCAATACAATCTCGGTTATGGGTCCGTTAATCATAACCGGAACCATTGTCCGAAATGTGGTTATGAAAATGCGTCAAAAGATGATAGACACTGCCCTAAATGTGGCTCTAAATTTGAAACAATCCAAAGAATTACCGGATATCTTGTGGGCACTACTGACCGTTGGAATTCAGGCAAATTAGCCGAATTGCATGATAGAGTTGTACACAACTGATGAATAATTAAAAGGATAAACAAAACAATTAAGAGGGAAGCAAAATATATTTTTGACTTTCCCTCTTTATTATTAGTTTTTAGACCTTCCTATAACTTGAAAATTTTTGACAGATTGACTTTTATAATCGTGAACTGTATTCCACTATTCTCTGCTTTTCAAGTGATTCCTTGACATCAATCAGACGTTGATTCAGAGAACCTCTAAAAGGAAGATCGGGATCCATTAGTTCCTTAACGAAACGACCATCCACTACCACGTCAGCCTCTTTTATAACCCGTAATAAGGAGACGTCATTAATTATCTCCTCCCAGGTAAAGCCGGTATATACCCAAACAGTTCTCCCGTCGTTCTTTAAAGCATTGATTAGAAGACCGGTCATCTCCGGATTAAACAACGGATCTCCACCTGACAACGTTACATTAAAATCTTCTTCTCTGACAATATCCATGATATCATCGAGAGACATTATTTCACCATAATCCGGATTCCAGGTAGCAGGATTATGACATCCTTCACAATGATGGCTGCATCCGGACAAATAAATAGAGGTCCGGAAACCCTGACCATCTACTGTCGTTCCACGTATAATATCTGCTACTCTAAACACTTGGATAAGTTTTGTTTCGGTAGATTTATATCCGATGGTAATACAGGTGATATCCTGAGACTATTAGGAAACAATTAACATTATGAGACTCTTAGAAAACAATTAAGCTTTCTCTGATTCAGTTGTTTCTTCTTCTGATGAATCTTCTTTCTGATCTTCGGTAAATTTTGTGAAACCCTTATCCACCAATAGATTATACCAGGTAAAAAGTTTCTTTATATCGCTATCGTGAACTCTATCTTTGTCAAAATCCGGTAAATATAAGGCAAAACGTTCTTTTAATCCACCTTCTGCAATAATTCCTTTCACATCAAGTGTCTTTCCATTCTCCTGGGCATAGATCAAATCAAGAATTTCACCAAGTGGTTTATCATCGTTGACGGTATACATTGCGATATCCCCTAACGAAACCACACGCTCACGAGGAGAAACCGGAAATCTTTTCCCGGTAGTTAACTCTTCAACAATCAGGGTTTTGCCATTATGGGAAATGATCTTGAAGAGACCCGGTTTCCCTGTTATTGCTAAAATTTCTCTCAACATAGTATAGTATATCTGTTGGTTATATTAAATTTATTCACATTTCTCAATATTTCACTCAGCAAGGGATGTCTATCGTCGTTATGCATAACAATTA
>JAFLTR010000049.1 GCA_022509205.1 Muribaculaceae bacterium
ATAGGGAAGTCATATTTGGTCAAAACTTCCCAAATAGGATAATAGACTTTATCATCAATATAGATATTTCCTGTCTGCGGACGACCGGATAGCAACGTTCCAACGAATCCAAGTTCCTCAATGGTACGTTTCAGTTCATCGGCAGCAACTTTTGGATCATACCATGGCAAAGTTGCAAATCCTCTGAATCGGTCAGGGAAAGCCTTGACATTCGAAGCGATATAGTCATTTGCTTCTTTTGATAGTTTAAGTGCATCCTCTCCTGTAAGCCATTGTGTGACATTGGTATAGGAAATAATTTCCATATCTATCCCGGCTTCATCAAGATCCTTTATTCTTCTTTCTCCAAGTTCAAATAAATCTTTAAACGAAAGACCATAGGCTGCGGCTGCCGCAGGATTTTGAAATGCTTTGTAATAAGGGAAAGTGGAATTTATAGTTTCATTATTTGCACTTTCGATGTCACGGCTCACAATATGTTCTTCAAGTCCGATAATTTTCATGATAAGGTGAATTTCAATTAGATATATTTATGTAATTAAACAAATAAAAAAATATAAATGTTTTAATTTTTAATTTTTGACGTATTTACCCGACTAACATTTTGAATGCAGTTGCTGACGGACCCGAAGGATTTATTCTGTAAAATCCGTAATATTTCCGGTTAGAATCTGCAGTAGAATCCACAGAAGAAAATACTTTCATGAGGTTTGCCAATATTCCAAGCCCACTAACGTTATAGTATTGAAATATAGAACAGTAGATTTAACATTAATATAATTTCAAATTACAAAACGTAAAAATGACAGCATTTTTCATAATGTTCATAGGAATAGGCTTGTTACTTTTATTGCCTGATGCTTACATCATATTCGGGGTATTGGGAAATGCCTCATGGTGGTGGAAAGTCCTCTTTTTTATTCCAACGCTGGCATTTTATTTTGTAATCATCAAAATATTTGTATTTGGAGATTTGAGACAAGGTGCATTGAACTGGTTATTCTGGTTATCATTGCTTGTATTTCTACCGGTTTTTATATTCGCCATTATTTCTCTTATTGGTAAGGGAGTAGGTCTTTTCTGGAGTCAGGGATCCATGGTTTTTAATTGGATTGCTCTGGGAATAACTTGTCTATGGTTAATAGTAGCTGTTTTTGGTATAACTGTTGGATGGAAGAAAGTTACAGTGGAAAAAGTGACTATCTATTCATCAAAAATTCCTGAGTCTTTCAACGGCTATAAAATAGTTCAACTTTCAGATTTCCATATCGGGACTTATGCCTCCTCTCCGAAAACTGTCGAAAAGATTATAAGTAAAGTCAACTCCCTTGATCCCGATCTTATCGTATTTACCGGAGACTTAGTCAATTCATCATCAGAAGAGATTTACCGGTTTGAAGATGTCTTGTCTCAGTTGAAAGCAAAAGATGGGGTGCTTTCTGTATTGGGAAATCATGATTATTGCCTTTACAAGAGTTATGTTGCACCGGATTCCCCGGAGAAAGAACTCTCAAAAGTAGTTGCAACTGAAAAGAGAATCGGATGGGAATTATTAAGGAATGATAATCTACAGATAAAGAGAGGCAACGACAGCATTGCTATAATAGGAGTCGAGAACGCAGGAGGAAAATCTTTTACAGATAGAGCGGATTTGAAGAAAGCTTTGTCCGGGGTACCCGAGAATGAATTTAAAATACTTTTGTCTCATGATCCTTCCCACTGGAGACGCGAAGTGGTGCCAAAATCTGATATTGATTTGATGCTTGCAGGTCATACCCATGCAATGCAATTTAAGATTGGCAAATGGTCTCCTGCAGAATATTCATATCCGGAATGGGGAGGGCTTTATTCGGAAGGAAATCAACAATTATATGTAAGTACGGGAATTGGGGAGAATGTAGCTTTCCGATTCGGTGCCTATCCTCAGATAGTATTGATTGATTTGAAGAGAGACTGAAAAGAATAATATAATTAGAGGTGACATGAGATTGTATCTTTTAAGGCTATTCGGACATTCACCCGCAATTTCAGTCAATTAAAAACCATATTGTCAAAATCAAATTAAAGTATTGGAATTTTATTTCCGATACTTTTTTTAATTAGTATGGAAGAGCCTGAAAGCTAAATGAATTGAGCCAAAATTTCCGTTATTCTTCCTAAACTCCATCTTATGGAACATTGAAAAATAAAGCTTCAGAGCAAACCATTTTCGATTTAAATTGTTAGAAATTGTAAAGGAGTTGAATATACTTCGTTAAAAATTAATAATTATTAACAATTTAAACTATCAAAAAAATGGCACAAACACTTCATCCGGTTATGCAAAAGTTCATAGAACTTCTTAACCAAAACAACTGGCGTCCTCTCTTTGAAGAAGCCTTGAAAAACGCTCAGGCTTACAAAATTGTAGGAATGGAAGATATCAAGACTGTAGATGATTATATCGATTGGTGTAACGCTCAGCTCAGCTGGGTTCCGGTTGAAAACCGTTATGGTACTGAAGTCTACAAACACGTTTGTAAATTCTACTTCATACTTGACCAACCCCCGGTAAAGGCTTTGCAGAATGCAGTAGTTCCTCATGACAAAATGCAACCTTTGACTCCGTTGAGCCAATGGATGAAAGATTGGGTTAATGCTCTTGGCGAATGGATGGATAATCCTGCCACAATTACTCCGGAATCTTTGGCTACATTTGAAAACGCTCCTCGCTATAATATGAATGAGTATATTTGTCCGCGTGGTGGCTGGAAGAGTTTCAATCAAATGTTTGCACGTCGCACAAAGCCGGGGTATCGTCCTATCGCAGCTATAGGTGACCCATGTGTTATCACTTCTCCGGCAGATTCAACTTTTGACGGTCAATGGGAAGTTAACTCCAATTCACATGTACAGATCAAGGGTCTTGACTGGAAAATTGAAGAGCTCTTGGAAGGCAGCCCGTTTGCCGATGCATTCGCAGGCGGTATCTGGACTCACTCATTCCTTAACACAACCGACTACCACCGTCAGCACGCACCTGTAATGGGTAAAGTGGTTGAAGCTCGTGTGATACAAGGAACTGTTTACCTTCAAGTTATAGCTCAACCTATTCCCGGTGATACCGAAGGACGTCATGATGTAGTGATGCATCGTACTTTCGATGCTCCCGATGATGCCGGATATGAATTCATGCAGACACGTGGTCTCGTTGTGATTGATAGCCCGATTGGTCTCGTAGCTGTTCTCCCCATGGGTATGGCTCAAGTTTCCTCAATCGTTCTTACGGCTGAAGAGGGCAGAACTCTGCATAAAGGTGAAGAAATCTCTTACTTCCAGTTTGGTGGTTCAGATATCGTAACTGTTTATCAAGAAGCCTCAAACGTAAGTATCACCGCTCAACCGGGTGTTCACTATAAGGTTGGAACCCGCGTTGCTCAAGCTTTCCCTGTAATTCCCAATCTTCGTTGTTGCTAAGTTTATAAAACGACAACTATAAATAAATGATGTGGGTGGCAGATGTCAGACATCGTCAGAAGATGCCCGGTCTGCCACCCTCTCTTTTAAAAATAAGAATTTAATAAGAGTCAAAAGCATTAACCTTAACTTAATTTAAAATAATGGCAACAACTTATCAACCAATCGTACAAGAATTAGTCGACATGATGAAAGAATATGGATGGGTCGACAAATTTAAAGAAGCCATTGCCAAAACTGCCTCTTACAACATCATCGGTATGGAAGATGTAAAAGATCTCGACAGCTGGCTCAACTGGATCAATATGTTCGTTACATGGGTGCCACGTGAAAACCGCTGGGGTGATCTTTGTCTTGAATATCTTTGCAAATTCTACTTTGTGTTTGATCAAAGTCCTGTGAAAGAACTACAGAATCCCGTGGTGCCTCACAATGTTGAACAACCTCTCACTCCCCTGAGCGCTTGGTTGAAGAGGTATATGAATGCTCAAGGTGAATTTCTTGATACTCCGGAATCATTGACACCTGAAACCCTTAAGACTTTTTATGATGCGCCAAACTACAACATGGGCGAATACATTTGTCCCCGCGGAGGTTGGAAATCTTTCAATGAATTCTTTGCGCGTCGCACAAAACCGGGTTATCGCCCCATAGCCGGAATTGACGATCACCGTGTGATCGTAGCTGCCGCTGAAGCACACTTCGATGGACAATGGGAGGTTAATTCAGGTACAAAAGTAAATTGTAAAGGTCTTTACTGGAGCATTGACGAACTCCTTGAAGGCAGCAAATATAAAGACTGCTTCAAAGGTGGACAATGGACTCACTCATTCCTTAATACCAATGATTACCACCGTCAACATGCACCGGTGGCAGGAAGAATCGTGGAGGCGAATGTAATTCAAGGCACCACCTATGTAAACATCACGGCAGAACCGGTGCCCGGCCAACCCGGCAAGAACCAGATCAAGCATGAACAGATCACTGCGCCTGACACAGCAGGCTATGAATTCATGCAGACAAGGGGTTGCATCATAATCGATTCTCCTATCGGGCTTGTGGGTGTGCTACCTATTGGCATGAGTAATGTTTCAAGCGTTATTATTACGGCAGAAGTGGGTCGCACGCTTCACAAAGGGGAGGAAATCTCTTACTTCCAGTTTGGAGGTTCTGACTATTGCATGGTCTTCCAGGAACATGCCAATGTATCCTTTACAGCTCAACCCGGCGTCCACTACAAAGTGGGCACACGTATAGCTATGGCGGAACCGGTGGTTGGGCTGAAGAGACCGAGCATAATTTGCTGACAGGCTTAGTAAATAAGCTTCTGTAATTTAATAAAAAATTTATAATTCTCCGAAGGGGAATGTTAAAATGTCATTCCCTTTCGGATTTTCTTGTCATTAATAGTTAAAGTTTATTAACTTTGTGACAATTTGTTAAGAATATCAACTAATCAAAATCCTATATGGCAACAACAACTTCTACGACAAAAGACGGAGGAGCGCCGATTCAGAAAAAGAAATACCTGTCGATGATGGGTATGGCGATTTTGACCATTACAACTGTTTTGAGTCTTCGTGGCCTTTCATCCCAAGCTGAATTCGGATATACTTCAATATTTTGGTATATTTTGGCTGCCATCATCTTCCTGGTGCCATTTTCCCTTGTATGTGCCGAACTTGCCTCTACCTATACTCATTCAGGCGGCCTTTTCCGCTGGTGTGCCGAGGCTTACGGACCGCGTTGGGGATGGGCAGCAATGTATATGGAATGGATGGTGGTGCTTATATGGTTTCCGGCCGTTCTAATGTTTGCTGCGGTTTCGTTAGCTTATATATTCTGGCCGGAAAGCTTCGACCAACGTCTTGCGGCTAATAAAATTTACACTTTATGTATAGTATTGGGTGTATTCTGGGCGGCTACCCTAAATACTTTCCGAGGAATTCGTTCAGCAAACATTTTATCCACATTAGGAGGTCTGTTTGGAACAATCATTCCGGGAGCTATTCTTATAATCCTGGGTATTATCTACGTTTGTACGGGAGGGCATAACTTTATAGATGCCCATCAGCCCTTCTGGCCCGACTTCGAAAAATACCAGACAATAGTTTTGGCAGCCTCTATTTTCCTTTTCTATGGTGGTATGGAAATGCAAGCCGTTCACGTTAACAATATGAAGAATCCGGCAAAGCAGTTCCCCCAATCGGTGTTTGTAGCCGTTATAGTGATTCTTGTTATATTTATAGCCGGTACTCTTGCAATCGGTTTTGTAGAACCCGCTAAAGACATCAACCTACTGGCTTCGCTACTGGTGGCTTACAATAGTCTCTGGGCGCATCTCGGAGTGCCCTGGCTCGGAAACGTTATGGCTGTGTTCATAACATTTGGTGTGCTCGGTCAGGTGTCGGTAATTATTGCAGGTCCGTCTACAGGTATTTTAGCGGTGGGTAAATCAGGATATCTCCCCAAGTCTCTACAAAAAACCAACAAACATGGTATTCAGGTGCCTCTACTCTGGATTCAGGGCATTTGGGTCACTGTGCTTTCTTTAGTTTTGATCATTTTGCCCTCGGTAGAATCCGCTTATCAGATTCTGAGCCAAATGTCTACTATAATGTACCTGATAATGTGTATCATTATTTACGGTGCATTTGTAAGACTTCGCAGAACCGAACCAAACGTAAAACGCGGATATAAAGTTCCCGGAGGTAATTTTGTGAAATGGCTTATAGGTTTTGTGGGAGTAATAGGTGCCGTTGCAGCTACTGTTTTAAGTTTCTTCCCACCTTCCCAAATCAATACAGGTAGTCCGGTAGTCTATATTATAATTCTATTGGTAGGTTGTGTGATACTGCTTGCAGTGCCATTTATAGTTTATGATTATAGAAAACCTGACTGGAGAGATAAAAACACTGATTTTTATCCTTTCAACTGGGAAATAGAGGGTAGAAATCCCGATCATATTTCCAAATGGCCTGAAGGATACGTGCCGTCGGAACAAGAATTGCAGCGTGCTATGGAATGGCAGGATGGAGACTTCGGTCCGGTTTCCATGAAGACTGTGGGAGACATTACCAATCTTGCTCTTCGTCCTGATCTTGCAAACGGCGTGCCCAACCTTGAGGATCCGCAAGTGCAGGCCCATCTGGCAGACAAACTTCATGAGGCCACTTCTATGGAAGCAACAGTGCAAGCTCAATTGTTGGCACAGAAAGCCCAGGAACTTGCCGACACCGCGATCAAAGAAGCTGATGAACTTAAGAAAATCGCAGAGGGCCTGACCACATTGGAAAATGCACAGATAAAGGCAAAAACTACCAAAGAAAAGGCTCAGGCAGCTCATGAAAAGGCTTTGCATGATGCTTTAGATCCAGACGAACCTTTCACAACAAAGAATATTGAGGTGAGTGATGATGAAAGCGTAGACACTAAAGGCTCTGCTGATGATCAAGTGGATTCACCTCAAAATTCAGATCCGACTCAAAAATAAAAAATTTCACATCATTCCTTTCTGATATTACACCAAATATCAGAAAGGAATCACTTACTAAATAAAAAGGCTTATGAAGAAAACTTTACTTGCCCTGTTTGCGGGATGCAGCCTTATAGCTTCGGCTCAACACTCACACCCCAACCATAACAATCAGCCCATCAACATTCTTCTGGGCGAAGTGGCCGACTCAGTGGCCGTGATGAATGCATTTGTAGAAAATTCGCCGGCAGATTTCAGAGTGCCAAATGCTCCCAGATTTGCCATCGTGGGTAAAAACGAGTCTTTCTATCTCGGATTTGGCGGCTATGTAAAAGGAACTATGAGTTTTGACTGGGGTTCCCCGATCAACAACTATAATGAATTCATAGTGTCTCAGATTCCAATGCCGGGGAGCCAGAAACCGGGAAACAAAGGACAATTCGGACTTAGTGCTCAACAATCCGACCTGTTCCTTAACCTTGTGGCTCTTCCCAACAATAAAAATAAGGTGGGTTTCTATCTTAACTTCATTTTCCTTGGTAATAATTATCTGCCTCAAGTGCGTCAGGCTTACGTGACTTGGCGTGGAGTAGAGCTTGGTTATGGTTTCAGCCTCTTCACCGACCTTGCAGCAGATCCCACCACTATCGATTATGAAGGGCCTAATTCCTTCACTGTCGTAATTAATGCTAAATTCGACTACCGTCACACCTTCGGTAAATATTTCGGTATCGGTATCGGAGCCGAACTGCCAATGGCAAGTTATACGAATGGTGATAAGTTAAAAGCCTTCGGAGGATTAATGGAAAAATACGGCACGTTGACTGTTGACCAAAGAATACCCGATATACCAATGTATCTTCAATGGAACTGGGGCAATAACAATCGAATCCGTCTGTCAGCTCTTTTCAGAAACATGCAATACCGCAAAAACGTCTGGCTTGATGTGGCGGAAAGCAAACCCGTAGATGCTTATCAGGATATGTATGGCAAAACGTCAAATCTATTTGGCTGGGGTGTTCAACTTTCAGGTAATTTCAATATTGCCAATAAACTGATAGGCTATTATCAAGCCACCACAGGAAAAGGCATCACAAGTTATTTTGAAGATGTGACCGGTATGGGTTATGACGCGGTGCCATACGCTAACAATTCCGGAGAGCTCCAAACTGTAAAAGCATGGGGTGGATATTTGGGCTTGCAATATAACTGGAGCTCAAAAGTTTTCTCTACCTTAATTTATAGTCATCTTCGCCTTTATACCCCCGACTATGGCGACGGAAATTTCGGTGGAAACACTTACAACTTCCCTCAACAATATAAATACGGACAATATGCCGTGGCCAATGTATTTTATAATATCACGCCACAGTTTCAATGGGGTCTTGAATATATCTATGGTCGTCGTGTAGACATGAATGGTCAGCAGGCCCATGATAACCGTCTCCAAACAATGCTTCAAGTAACTTTCTAATGTTAAATCATTATTTAGTCAATTAAACTCCCATTGGAGAAAAATAAACTGAATTCCAAATTTAATAGATTTGTAAGAAGCAACTTCACAATGATCTGAGCAAGTTAATAATAGTGAAAAATGAGGGACTTGAACAAATCAGGTCCCTCTTTTTTGTGGATTACCTGCAATTCTTAAGACTTGGAACATTGAATGCATATTCAATCTCATTTGTTTGTCGATTAACGAAAATCAGATAACCCTTTTTTATTTTTGGGAATTCCGATGACTCGTTTTCTACTATATAACAGTTAAATATTTCCGGATTGATTATTTGCTCATTTTCATCTGAGAAATTATTATTTGATAATGAAACAGAATTGACATACATATTAAGGGGCTCTCTGTTTTGAAGATCATACAATTCAAATTCATTTAACCCGACAGATTGATGAAATTGCCTTCTGTTTTTTCTTGTTATTGCCCATCCAATAGTGATTATAAGCCCATATAAAAGTGCAAATGTTGCACCAATAGATAATAAAAGAACAGGAGAAATATTCATAGTGAAATGGTCTTATATGTATTATTAGAAACAGGAATCATAGTGGCCTCAAGTCTGGGAGGTATACGACCGTCCATATATTTTTGCCAACCGGCTGTAAAAATCACGGCAAGAATCAGATACCAGGAGGGGAAAATCAGGAAAAGGATTGCCCAGCCAACATTCATAAAGAAATTTAACCATACATATTTCCACAAGGCAGCCTTTTTAAAATTTATGAAATATTGGGTTTGGCTTGTGGCAACGCGCCATGTCCCCAAACCGCTTTCACAAAGATAAGCGCAGTAAGCTACAAGAGTGGAAAACAGTAAGGCTTCCTTATGTTCGAACCAAGGACTTATATGAAAGAAACCGGCAAGGCTCAGAGCTGCTATCCATAGAAATGCATGATTTATGGCTATAATATACTTATGAATAAAGAGATTTTGTTTTATATTATCCTCTGAATTCTGTTTCATCTCAATATTTTTTTCAAAATTACTTAAATAACGTGAGTTCGATATAAGATTAGAAGTAAAGTAGGCCGGGTTGACTTATCCAAATTTAATTATTGCTTTATTATATCGATCACGTTATATTGTAAGGATGATGTTTTAACCCTTAATATGAATACTCCGAAGGAGTCTCTCGCCACATAGTGGTGGTTCCATAAACTTTTATGTGGATTTCATTTTTTTCAGTGATATCCCATCAGAGACAAGACTGTTCCCGGAGCTTTCTTACCCCCGTCGTAATGGCTCATTTGAAGTGAAATAATTTTTTAATATTTCTAAACATTTCTTTCTCTCTTAATGTTATAATATCAAAAGAGGGAAGAAATAAAAAAAGCATTTTTTACCTTCCTTTCTTTCAGAGAGTTGAAGATTAGGAATAAATAAATTCCGTCTTCTCCCTCGATAAAAAAAGAAAAATTGTTAAACCAGAAAATATTAAAAATTATGAAAACGCTGTCAATTATTTTTTACATCATCGGATCAATCCTCTTGATTGTTTCCTGTTTCGTTAACAGTTACGCCGCCACATGGTGGATCGGAGGTATAGCAGTAATTTTCCTTATCGGAGGTTGTGTCTTCCAGTTCACATCCCGGTCTAACAGGAAAATCTCTAACAATAACGATGGTTTTAATTAATAGATTCCTAATTTTTCAATTTATAAAATCTGAAGCCTGTGACAAAGTCGCGGGCTTTCCTATATCTATAAGGTGCAGATTGCTGTCGAAATATCCTTTAAGTCCCACCTCCCGTCTGCTGTCAAGAAAATAATCCATCACCGGGAAAGCCTCCTCTCCCCTTAATTTCTTCATTTCCTCTATACTTTCATACGTAAGGGAATAAATACCGCTGAAGGCATAAGCTGAAAGTCCATCCATTTCTTTCACACTTTCGGGACGGAATTCTCCGGTTGTCTCATTGTGCCATCCCCGAAGTGTCATGTCTTCATCAAACAGCAAGCGACGGTTTGATTTTCTCCCACTGACGAGCAGAATCGACTCTTCTCCCATCACTTCCCCTAAATCGGCATTGCTCAGAATGTCGACATTATGGATCAACACCGGCTCCCTGTCATCTTTAAAAAGTAGGGGCATGGCTTTTACAATTCCTCCCCCCGTGTTCAAAAGTTCTTCCCTCTCGTCGCTGATCTCAATTTCAATACCGTAATCCCGTGCGGAAAGAAAACCGACAATCTGATCTCCGAGATGATGTATATTCACGACAAGCCTGTCGAAGCCCTGCTCCCTCAATCTTAAAATCACTCTTTCAAGCATTGGGATACCCTCAACTTCCACTAACGCTTTCGGAATCCTGTCTGTCAATGGTCTAAGCCTTGTGCCCATGCCGGCCGCCAATATCATCGCTTTCATAAGTCCTGTTCTCTATGACTAATCTCCACTTCCACTTCCGGAAATTCATCCTTT
The DNA here is from genome assembly GCA_022509205.1 of Muribaculaceae bacterium. Classification (GTDB taxonomy): domain Bacteria; phylum Bacteroidota; class Bacteroidia; order Bacteroidales; family Muribaculaceae; genus Lepagella. The sequence continues at coordinate 10,866 of JAFLTR010000049.1, forward strand.
ATGGCTTTTGTAAATTTTTCGGCACAATACACCGACCGATGCTGACCTCCCGTGCACCCGAAGCCCACCTGTAGCGACGTGAATCCCCTTTTTAAATATCTCTTCACGGAGGGTCTCACAATCCGTAGGGCATTACCGATAAATTCATCTGCCTCGCCGGTGTTCTCAAGAAATTCGATCACTTCCGTATCCTTTCCTGTCAAATGTTTGTATTCTTCATATCTCCCGGGATTATGGATGGCCCGGCAGTCAAACATGAAACCTCCACCGTTTCCACTCACATTTTCCGGATAACCCTTCTTATATGAGAAACTACATACAGAGACTTTTAAAGATCTCTTTACACAGGATTCTCCCGTCTCACCCATAAAAAAGAAACTGCTTTTCTCCGATTCCATTCTACATCCCAATTTTTCGGATATCCGTTTTAATTCCGGATATTCATCAAGGGTTCCATTCTCGCTTAAATATCGGAGATTAGCGATAGCCATCGGTATGCTTTCAATAAAATGCCTTTTCCTCTCGATCAGGCCCCGGAATCCGTAAGCCCCCAAGACTTGGAGAGTGCGAAAAACGGCCATCCTCAGTAAATCCTTCTCCGATGGGCAATCTTTCAGACCTCGGCTTTTCAATTTTTCTATATAATAGCGTCCCAGATTCTCACGTTCCTCGTGACTGAACGGAGCTTTCGCCTGCCAGACAAAGCTGACGGCATCATACACCATCGGTCCCTTCCTGGCTCCCTGAAAATCTATAAACCATAGTTCTCCATTTTTTACCATTATATTTCGGCTCTGGAAATCCCGATACATCAACCCGGATGCCGTCTCTTTAGAAAGCAATTCACGCCCGAGAAGTTGGAAATCATCTTCGAGTTTCTCTTCATCAAACTCTATTCCGAAAGGCTTTAAGAAATCATATTTGAAATAATTGAGGTCCCACTTCACAAGGCGTTCTCCTAAGGGTGGGTATCCTACGATATCCTTCCATTCATCCTCCGGTAGAAGCTGGAAATCTATCAGACATTCCAGAGCCTTACGGGCGAATCTCATTTTCTGCTCCCCATGCAATAGAGAAAGAAGATCGGTGTCTCCCAAATCCTCGATAAGGTAATACTTTATGTCTTGGGATTTTGCCAACACTTCCGGCACTTTCAATCCATTAGCCCTTAACATGCCGGAAAGACGGATAAATGTCTCATTCTCTATGGGTTCTTTACCCCAAACACCTACAGCGGTTTTCCCCTCTCCTCTAAGACGATAATATTCCCTCGACGATCCTCCTCCTTTCAGCTCCGCTATCTCTTCGCATTTCCCATAGACCCTTTCATAAAGTTTCATCAGTTCTTCCCTGACTTTCTCCCTTCCCATTTTGCTTTTTCTTTTGATGTTTGAAAAACAATACAAAATTAATCATTAATTTTGCATCACACCAATACCCAACAACAACAGTAACAACAATAGAAACAACATAACAACCCTAACAACAACAATGGCAAAGATTGACAATTACAATTTCGCCGGTAAAAAGGCTATCGTGAGGGTAGACTTCAATGTACCCTTGGATGAAAACGGACATGTTACAGACGACACACGTATCCGCGGTGCGCTCCCCACTCTCAAGAAAATTCTTGCCGATGGCGGTAGCCTCATCCTGATGTCTCACATGGGTAAACCTAAAGGGAAGGTCAACGAGAAATATTCGCTTAAGCAGATCCGCGAAGATGTTGCCAAAGCTCTTGGAACTGACGTGAAGTTTGCCCACGACTGCAATAATGCAGATGAGGCTGTGAAAGACCTCAAGCCTGGTGAAGTACTTCTGCTTGAAAACCTCCGTTTCTATCCTGAAGAGGAAGGGAAACCGGTAGGTATCGATAAGGAGGATCCGGGCTATAAGGCAGCAAAAGAAGAGATGAAGAAGAGCCAGAAAGAGTTTGCAAAACATCTCGCCAGCTATGCCGACGCTTATGTAAACGATGCTTTCGGCACAGCCCATCGTGCCCACGCTTCCACAGCCGTGATTGCAGACTATTTCAATGCCGACGACAAGATGCTCGGTTACCTTATGGAAAAGGAAGTGAGCGCTGTCGACAATATCCTCAAAGATATCAAACGTCCTTTCACTGCCATCATGGGTGGCTCGAAAGTTTCAACTAAAATCGGTATCATCGAAAACCTTATGGACAAGGTTGACAACCTGATACTTTGTGGCGGTATGACCTACACATTCGCCAAGGCACAGGGAGGTAAAATCGGAGATTCGATAGTTGAAGACGACAAACTTGATCTTGCTCTTGAAATTCTCAAGAAGGCAAAAGAGAAGGGCGTTAACCTCGTGCTCGGTACTGATTGCATAGCAGCCAACGCCTTTGACAACGATGCCCAGACAATCGTTTGTCCCAGCAATGATATCCCCGACGGCTGGCAAGGTCTCGACGCCGGTCCTGAAACCCGCAAGGCTTTTGCTGAAGTGATCCGTCCGTCAAAGACCATCCTTTGGAACGGTCCTGCCGGTGTATTCGAGTTTGAAAACTTCACCGGTGGCTCCAGGGCTATTGCCGAGGCTATCGTAGAGGCTACAGACAACGGCGCCTTCTCACTCGTGGGAGGTGGTGACTCAGTGGCTTGTGTAAACAAGTTCGGACTTGCCGACAGCGTATCCTACGTTTCAACCGGTGGCGGCGCTCTGCTCGAAGCCATCGAAGGGAAGACGCTCCCGGGAGTAGCTGCCGTGAAATAATGGTTTGTAGATACTACTTCTATAGCTTATATCTTCAGGCCTGTAAAGCTTTATAAACAGGGTGGGGGGATGCTTCTTAACCGGAGCATCCCCGCCTTATTAGAAAGCTAATTTTAATTTTTTATTTTTGAAAAAATTGTTTTTTTCAAATTATATATTAATTTTGCAAAGTAATGAGGTAAAAAGAGTTTTTACATTCGATTTTTGCCTGTTAACAAGTCAGCCATGAAAAAACTCCGCCATTTGGAGCCCGGACCTGATAAAATCTAACATCAACAAAATAAAATTAATTTCAAACAAAATTAACATTATGGCATCTCAAAATCCTACTGTTGCCGCTCCTGTGGCAACTCCCAAGAAGAAAAAGGATGAAAAAATCAGCAATGTGCGTGGTATCCGCAACGCTTTCTTTGTGATTATCGCATGCGCAATCGCTGCAGTTTGTATCTTCCTGTTCGCTATGGGCGCACCCGGAAACTTTGAAGGCAACGACCCGGCCGGTCACCCGATCAACCTTGCTGGTACTGTTTATAAGGGTGGTTTCATCGTGCCAATCCTTATGACTCTCTTCCTTACTGTAATCGTGCTTTCAATCGAACGTTGGATCGCTATCAGCTCCGCTTCCGGTAAAGGTAACACCACCAAATTCGTCAGCGATGTTAAGGCTGACCTCGCTATGAACAATATCGACGCCGCTATGCAACGTTGCAAAGACCAGAAGGGTTCCGTGGCTGCCGTTATCTATAGCACTCTCGTGAAATACAAAGAGATGGATGCCAACACCACTCTCAGCAAAGAACAGAAGCTTACTACTCTCCGCAACGAAGTGGAAGAGGCTACAGCTCTCGAAATGCCGGCTCTCTCACAGAACCTTCCGATCGTGGCTACCCTCACAACTCTCGGTACTCTCGTCGGTCTTCTCGGTACGGTTATGGGTATGATCAAATCATTCCAGGCTCTTGCAACTTCAGGTTCTCCTGACTCAACCGAGCTTTCAACCGGTATCTCCGAGGCTCTTGTGAACACTGCTTTCGGTATCGCTACCGGTGCTTTCGCAGTTATCTCTTACAACTTCTTCACCAACAAGATCGACAACCTTACTTACGCTATCGACGAAATCGGTTTTTCAATCGTAGCTACATTCGCTGCAACCCACAATTAATCCGCTCGTTTTGTCAGTAGATAATTTTTAAAAACCGATTTAGTTAAAAGCTTAATATGGGAAGAGTAAAAATAGCAAAGAAAAGTACATTCATCGACAT